>JAISCT010000068.1 GCA_031265355.1 Oscillospiraceae bacterium
TCGTCATAGAGCGCGGAGCGGCAGTAGATGGCTGTTTTCCGTTTCATGCTGTGTTCCTTTCCCGGCTTTTGGCCGTGTGACCGCCAATCGTTCGTGTGCCGCAAACGTCCCGGCCGCCTTTTGTTAATGGACACACAATCTGTGTCCCTAACAGATTAGACCTTTCGGTCGTTTGTCGGCATAAATGGGAAAATAGATAAAATTTTCCTGCACGATGAGAATGAAATATAGAAAACGGAGAATGCCGCAAAAGAGCTTGACTTTTCTCAGACAGGCGGCTATACTGAAGCGCATACATAGCTAAAGGACAATGGCGTCAGAAATATTCTTGATGCCATTGTCTTTTATTTTGCGTTTGTCGATGCTCGAATTTCCAGAAAATAGGATATAAAGCAATTGACAAGGCGGCTGCGAACGGATCAGAATTTTTACACATAGGAGGACATCATTGTGAAGAAGGTTGTGAGTTTTTCGTTGGTACTCGCACTGTTGTTGACGGCTGTGATGGCCGCGACTCTGGTGATACGTACGCCATTTGAAGCCAAAGCATCGGAGCCTGTCGATATGCAGACGGCCTTGGCGGAAGGAACTCCGTTTGACTTTATGAAAGATGAATACAGACTATCTTGACTATTCCAAGCCTACTCTATTGAAAATTGCAAGAGAAAGAGTATATTACGATGCACCGGAATTATTTAAGCTACTCGAAAGTTCGATGGGATAGGAGATGTATTTGTGAGGATAAAAGCAAGGTTTGTTTTCCATCTTCCATTAAATGATGCTAAAAAACTCTTCAGTGTCATTAATCAGAAACTTGTTGAGAGTAATCCGCCGGATACAATGCGAGTTATCGAGGTGTATAAAGACACTCCTAAGTACGGTATTATCGTGAGAGAGTTAGAAAAACTTGGAGTTTCTTGCACTCCAGATGAGGATGAGGTATATACAAAACAAGAGCTGCTTGATTCGCCGATCTTGCGTATTGTTCCCAATGCACACAGGGGTGGCTATCCTCAGCCAGAAGGGGGCGAGAAAGAAGAAAATTATCAAGGCCATTCATATGATCTAGATACTGGCTGTAAGTATTGTACTCATGGCCGTCTGCAAAATCGTCCGTTAAGGCTAAAAAGCTCCGTGAAAATGGGCAATAATGACATATCTGGAATTTGGTGGATGCGCGAATTGGTTGTAACAAAAAAACTTAGAAATCTGATTGAAGACGCTGGTTTAACGGGATGTGAATTTTGGCCGGTCATAAAGCATGGGAAAAATGTACCGTTTGAGGATGTTTTTCAATTAAAGATTGTTGGGACTTTGCCTGCCATGAGTGCAAAAACAAATATCATTTACGAGCGGGAATGGATATTTGAAGGACGAAAAATGAGGTCATGCCCTTATGGATGTGGTGAAAGATATCTGCAAGGTTCAATATACTATTGTGCGCGCGATCTCGCCTCTATCCCTGATTTTGCTTTGACACCGGAATGGTTTGGCACGAATAATGCATATTGGCGTTGGCCGTTTCTATCGCAAAAGGCCTATCGCCTTTTTGTGGACAATAAAATCAAAGGTGTACGCTTTTATCCTCCTGTAGTAGTCGAATGAAGTAACGAATGGGACGACTATGACCTACATTTGGGACGGATCCAAAAGCTGGAATTAAGATTGTATCGGGAATAGATGATGTTGTCGATGAAAGTAAAGCTATAAAAGCTAAAGGTTTGAAACAGGCTTTGCGGGCCTCCTTCGTTTCGCAATATGCGTTCCATTCGTAGAGTAATCGCCTCCCATGGAACAATTACCCTATTATACTATATCATTTTATTCGTTGCAAATGTTTCCGTGCGCCAGTATAACCAGCATCTGTTCTCTGTAAAATAGAGTACTATAAACAGGCCGCCGAGAAGTCTCCGGCAAAAAATTGAGGCATAATTTTTGCCGGAGACTTCTGAAGAGAATTCGTCGATAACTCCGTAATTTATGACCTGAGCGGTCTCTTTTGCAGAAAGGCGGATTAATAGAGATGAAGTATAAGAATATTTATTTTCCGACAAGTTTAAGTGAAGTAGATCCGTCAGATGATAATATTGATGTTATTATTACATTGGAAGATGATAGTTCATATGTGCTTGTTGTTGCTACTCCGATAAATTTAGTTTCACTTATGAAAAAGGAAAACAAGTCTTACTTGTCCGCAGGCTGTCCATTTGCCTTTGTCGAGGAATTGACGGAAGAAAACATAATGAAGCTTGTAGTTTCTTTTTGTGAGACTGATGCATATTGGCTGAAATATTATCACAAAGCAGGTGAAAGAGATTAGCACAGCCTTGCAAGGAACACAGCGACACCCATTGGTATTGCTTTCTGGAAAACTTGTTTACAAGTAGGCGAAATTATGGCTTCTTGGATTAAAGCAATAGCATTCTTCTTAGCATTATCTTTTTCCGCAAAATGGTACGAAGAAGAATTCGAGCGATTTTTTCGGGTGAGATGTTCAGATAGAACAAGAATATTCTTTCTAGTATTTGCATTTTCTGACCATAAGGTAAGCGTCTTAACACTTATTTCTCAGGCTTTGAACATCTTCACGTTCTTAGTTTTTATTTTTGCAAATATTGCGGATATAGATTTTCTGAAACCAGTTATTAATATGCATATTTATGATATACTTTTGCTGTTTAATCTTGTTGTTATGACAATATTGAGAGTAGTAGATGTTGTTATTGGAGAACTGCAGACAAGATCGAAAAGATAGGATCGGGTAAGGGGCCGCCCATGAGTTGAGTGCTTGATCTCCTGTACCATTTATTCTGATATCGGGATAACAGATCCACGTGTGCCGTCCGGTACATGGTAAAGACCATCTGCAAATGAAATCGAAACCATAGTTGATATCGTCAGTATTGGGTGGAGCACCTGTGATTTAATTATGAATCCATCATGGGTGAATTTTGGATATTTGTTCTGGAATATTGAAGTAGCGGTGATATACTAACGCGCGATAAGATTTGCAGAATTTTGGCTTGTGGGAGCATCTCCTGTTTAACACTGTGCTTACGCAACGTGGTAAATCTCAACGCTCACGAGTATAAATGTGGTGGAAGTGTTTATATGGATTACAATCTGTTCTGAGAATTCAGGAGGCAATGAAATGCGTATAGAAGCGCGTCTGGTACTTGATTTTAGAGGAATCCCGGAGGAAAGAGCAAGAGACGTATTGGTATTTGTCGGACTGAAACGAGAAATTGAAGAGAAGTATCTGACAGGTTTACAAGTTGTAAAGATTTATAAAGATTGTGATAAGTATAAAATTTTGCGTCAAAAATTGAAAGAGTTTGAGATTGATTTTCTTGAGACGGAAGATGAAATTTTTACAAAAAAAGAATTGCTGAGCTCGCCGATCTTGTGCATTATTCCCAATGCGCACAGGGGCGGCTATCCTCAGCCGGAAGGAGGCGAGAAAGAAGAAAATTATCAAGGCCATTCATATGATCTAGATACTGGCTGTAAGTATTGTACTCGTGGCCGTCTGCAAAATCGTCCGTTAAGGCTAAAAAGCTCCGTGAAAATGGGCAATAATGACATGTCTGGAATTTGGTGGATGCGCGAATTGGTTGTAACAAAAAAACTTAGAAATTTAATTGAAGATGCTGAATTAACAGGATGTGAATTTTGGCCGCTCATAAAGCATGGGAAAAATGTACCGTTTGAGGATATTTTTCAATTAAAGATTGTTGGGACTTTGCCTGCCATGAGTGCAAAAACAAATATCATTTACGAGCGGGAGTGGATATTTGAAGGGAGAAAAATGAAGTCTTGCCCTTATGGATGTGGTGAAAGATATGTGAAAGGCTCAATATACTATTGTGCGAGCGATCTCGTTTCCATCCTTGACTTTGCTTTGACACAGGAATGGTTCGGTTCGAATGATGAATATTGGCGCTGGCCGTTTCTATCGCAAAAGGCCTATCGCCTTTTTGTGGACAATAAAATCAAAGGTGTACGCTTTTATCCTCCTGTAGTAGTCGAATGATATCAGAACCGCGCCGCGAACATTGAGGAGTTGAGCGCCGTGAACACACCAAACACGAACCTACCGGAGGAAACCCGCGACAAACGGAAAAGAGGCGGCTGGACGGCCCTGCGCCTCGGGCTCGCCGCGGGTGCGGTCTGCGCCGCCGCGGCGCTTGTGCTGTGGCTGCGGCCCGTGTCCGCTCCGGCAAACACGGGGCCCGCCGAGCCGGCCGTGTCGCCGCCGGTTGGCGAAGCACAGGCGACGCTTGTGCCGTCCGGCGGCGGCGCCACGCTGACGCCGCCGCCGGTGACGGCCGCCGCCATGGGGGTCCACGCGCTGACGCCGGCACAGTACAACTACTACTATGTCGGCCAGTACAATCTGTTTCTGGCCGCCGACATGGGCCTCAGCACGCTGGACCGGAACGCGCCGCTGGGGCAGCAGCCCTATGTGGAGGGGATGACGTGGGAGGACTATTTCCGGCAGCTGGCGGAGGATACGATCCGCTACACCTACGCGCTGAGCGACGCCGCGCAGGCGACGGGCTACGCACTGCCCGCGGCGGAGGCGCGGCGGCTTGACGAGAGCTGGCAGGCCATGCAGGACTATGCCGCGCAGAGCGGACAGACGGTGGAGGCGTATCTGGAGGAGCTGTTCGGAGCCGGGGTCAGTGAGACGGTGTTCCGAGAGGAAAACCGCCGGGAAGCGCTGGCTAAGAGTTATGACAACCACTTGCGCGCCGGCTTTACCGTCTCCGACGAGGAGATTCAGACGGCCTACGACCAGGACCACAGGGCGGCGGACCGGGTGTCCTACTGCTATTTCCCCATGATCGCCGCGTACCGGGATGTAAACGGAGACGACGTGCTCTCCGAGGCGGAGAAGGCGCAGGCCAAGACCGAGACTGTGCGGCGCGCGTGGGAGATGCTGGATAGGGTGGAGGATGAAAACAATTTTAACACGCTCTGCGTGGAGTACGCGGACCCCTACAGCCTGTCGGGGTACCGGGACGACCCGGCCTTCGCCCTTTACCGGGATGTGACCTACGCGCAGATCGAGACGGATCCGACGCTGGCCGCGTGGGCGTTCGGCGACGATCGAACCCCCGGCGAAAAGAGTGTCCTCACAGGCCAGGACCACTGCTATGTCCTCTACTTCATCGGACGCAGCCGGGAGGAAGTCCGCGCGGTGGACGTCCGCCTGCTGTCCTTCCGGCCCGCCGACGTTCCGGCCGGCCGCGCGCTGACCGAGGTCCAGACCCAAGCGATGCTGCGTGAAGCGGAGGCAGAATTGGAAAAATTTGGAACAACAGATCGCAGTGAAACGGCGTTTGAGACGCTCACGCCTCAGGCCTCCGCCCTTTACGAGCAGATGACGCCGGGGCATTTCTCCGAGACGGCGGACGCCTGGTGTTTCGACCCCGCCCGCGTGCCGGGCGACTGTACGGTGATCCAAGAGGAGACAGCCGTGTATCTCTTCTATTTTCTGCGGCAGGGGGCGCCCGTTTGGAAGCTGGCCGTGCGTGAGCAACTCCTGCAGGAGCGGTTTGACGCATATTTTGACACGCTCGCGCCGGCGTACGCCTTCATTCCCAAAGAGGGATTCGACCGCACGCAGACGTTGTAGAGAGCGCCTCAGAAGATCTCGTGCTCCGGACCGACTTCGATCTCGCGGACGAAGAGACAAAACGCCTCGTCCGAGATAGGGCGGCTGAAGTGGTAGCCCTGGAAGTGCGTGCAGCCGATGGAGTCGAGCAGCCGGAGCTGGTCCTCATTTTCCACATATTCCACGACAAGACCGATGCCCAGCGTCTGACAGAGCTGGAGGATGGACGAGATGATCTCCAGGTTCTCCGGCGCCGTGGCCACGTCCTTCGAGAGGCACTTGTCCACCTTCAGCGTGGAGATGGGGAAACGTTTTAAATACACGAGAGACGAATGTCCCATGCCGAAGTCGTCGATGGCGATGCCGAATCCGTGTTCTTTCAGAGCGAGGATGTTGCGCGAGGTGGTCTCCTCGTTCGAAACGGCCAGCGTCTCGGTGATCTCGATCTCCAGACCGGACGGCGGTACGCCGTGGGAGGCGGCGATTTGGGCCATCCGGTCGGCAAACCCCGGCTCTTTGAGCTCCGTCACCGAGATGTTGACGGAGATGAAAATGCTGTCCGGCAGACCTTCGGACCGCCAGTGCTTTAGGGTCTGACAGGCCGAGTCGACGGCCTTGTGCCCCAGATCCTGGATGATACCCATGTCCTCGGCCAGCGCCACCACCACCATTGGGGAGATAGAACCGTACACCGGGTGTTTCCAACGCAGCAGTTCCTCCGCCCCCTGCACGGTGCCCGTCGAGGGGGTGACGCAGGGCTGGTAGAGGTAGTAGAGTTCGTCTTCCTTGTCCAGCGCGCGCCGGAGGTCCATCGCGAGCAGACGGGCGACGCCGCCCACATCGTCCTCGCGGTGCAAATATTTCAGCCCGACGGCCATGTCGTAGTCCTCTTCGCAGAGGTGGCGCAGCTTGTCGTAGGCCTCGGAGAACTGCCGCGCCTTCATCCGCTCGCTCTGCAGCACAAAAGGCCGGTAGACAAGGATCCCCGCCGCCAGATTGACGAGCTGGAGCGCGACGCCGCTCCAGTGTCCGCCGGTGGAGAGATAGCCGCTAAACAGGATGGGCGTGGTCCAGGCCACCTCCACCGTGGTGTAGGGGACGAGGTGGAGCGCGGTGGCGACCGCGGCGAGGCCCATCATACACAGCGGTACGAGGATGAAAGGGATGGCGTAGACAGGGTTGATGATGACGGGCAGGCCGAAGAGCAGCAGTTCGTTGATGTTGAACAGGCCGGGCAGGATGGAGATGCGCGCCAGGCGATCCTGCCCCGAGCGGCGGGCGAACAGCAGCAGCGCCCCGATGAGGCACAGCGTGGTGCCCGAGCCGCCCATGTAGACGAAAGCGTCGAAAAATGTCTTGGTGAAAATTTGCGTGGGCGGGGCGCCGGCCACCGCGGCGGCCGCGTTCATGTGCAGCGCCGGTACGAGCACATTCTGCGCCACGGAGTCCAGCACGTTGTTGCCGTGGATGCCGAAGAGCCACATGAAATGACTGAGCACATTGAACAGCAGGGCGGTGAGCGGCGTGCCTGACAGCCTGCTGAAGGGCGCCTGCAGGCCGGTGTAGATGAGTTCGTGCAGTGTGGGCAGCCCGAAGGCGCCAAACGCGGCGCGCAGGAGGCCAAAGCACAGCACGGTGGCGAGAGACGGCAGCAGAGACTGAAACACGCGGGCGATGCGGTAGTCCGGTTCGTCGAAGAAAAGGCGCAGCCGGCGCGGCTGGTGTTGGATCAGGCGCACCAGCAGCTCGGTCGAAAGGAGCCCCACAAAGATCGCGCTGAAAAGACCGATGGTGCCGGAGAGCCGCGCCAAGATCAGTCCGTCGGATTCGAGACCCATGATCAAAAAGGCGCACAGGGCCACCAGCGCGGCCTGGATGGGCGACAGATTGACGCCCCTGTGCTGGCGGTACCAGGCGGCCAGAGAACCGGAAATGGACATGACGGCGGCCAGCGCCACGATGGAAAATGTGGCGGCGTAGATGTGGCCGCCAAACGTCTTCCAGCCCTCGCCGAACAGCGACGTCATCGCCCGTTGGTACGCTTGAATCGGCAGGTTGTTCACCAGCACGGCAAAGGACCCCAGGATCATCAGAGGGATGAGGGTGACGAAGCCGCCTTTGACGGCATACAGATGCCGCTGGTTAGAAAGACGGTATAAAAGTGTCTGCACGGACGACTTTTTCGGTTCCATCGGGGGTCCTCCTTATGCTAACGTGGGTTGCACCTGCAACCCACAACCCAAATTCTTGTTTTTTATTGCCACTCCGCGGCAATAAGGTACTAAAGGTACTAATAGGCTGTGTCACCGACCCCGCGCCGCGCCGGCGGATCGAGAGCCCAGGGCTGTATCTCTAAATTCTCTAAAAAAAGTATCGAAACAATGCGACCCGAACTGGAGAGCCGGAAATTGGGCAAACTTTGTGAGAGACAGAGGCTGTGAAAAAAGTTGACAGACCGAGCGGGATCTGCTATACTAAAACCTGCGTTCCGTAGACAGCAGGACACAATTTTGTGGTAAACGGCCTGGCCGTCCTGCCGAGGGGCATCCGGCGGTGCACGCAGTGCGCCGCGCGGCCTCGCGCCTTGTACGGACGCGGGGTCTTTTTGTTTTGTTTCGAGCGCCGCGCCGCGTGGGCGCGCCGCGATCATCACGCAGACAGCCGTCTGCGCCTCGGGAGGTGAATCCATGCCAAATGCCAAAGTGCTGGAGGAGAAAAAAGCCGCATTGGCCGCGCTGGCCGAGCAGATGAAGAGCGCGAGCGCCGGTGTGTTGGTCGACTACAAAGGCATCAACGTGGCCGACGACACCAAACTCCGCCGGGAGTTGCGGGCGGCGGGCGTCGAGTACGCGGTCGTCAAGAACACGCTGCTTCGCTTCGCAATCGGGGAGGTCGGTTTCGACGCGCTGGCGCCGGTCCTGAGCGGTCCGACGGCGCTGGCCATGAGCGCCGCCGACCCAGTGGCCCCCGCGAAAATCTTAAATGAGTACGCCCGCAAGTCAAACGGGAAATTTCAGATCAAAGCGGGGTTTGTCGAAGGCCGCGTCATCACGCCCGCCGAAGTGGGCACCCTGGCCGACTTGCCGCCGCGCGAGGTCCTGTTGGCCCGCCTGTTGGGCGGTCTGAACGCCCCGATTTCGGGTCTTGTCAACGTACTAAACGGCAACATCCGCGGCCTGGTCGTGGCGCTCGCCGCCATTGCCGAACAGAAGGGCGCCTGAGCGCGCACTGCTGACGTTTGCACCAAAGTATCAGAAAAACAGACATTTTGATGGAGGTATGTACAATGGCCAGTGAAAAGATCACAAAGCTGCTTGAAGAAGTCGACGCTCTCACGGTGTTGGAGCTCTCGGAGCTCGTGAAGGCCCTGGAGGAAAAATACGGCGTGTCCGCCGCCGCGCCTATGGCCGTGGCCGCCGCGCCCGCCGCCGGTGCCGCGCCCGCCGCCGAGGAGGAGCAGACCGAGTTCACCGTGGTGCTGACCGCCGCCGGCGCCAACAAGATAACGACTATCAAAGTCGTCCGCGAGATCACCGCGCTGGGCCTCAAAGAGGCGAAGGATTTGGTCGACAACGCGCCGAAGCCCGTCAAAGAGAACATCGGCAAAGAAGAGGCCGAGGAGCTCAAGAAAAAGCTTGAGGCGGCCGGCGCCAGCGTGGAACTGAAGTGAATTTGTTTGGGGCCGTCACGGCTCCAAACAACCACGGAGATTGGAATGGGGCGCTGCGGCGCCCCGCGGGGAGCGGTTTGCGGAAGTGAATTCCGCAGACCGCTTTTTGGCTTTGACGGCGCGACACGGCGCGTGGCGTGCATAGTGGCATGCATTTTTGGGCATAATTCCCATCAACGGTTCAGGTGCCAGAAGTGCGTCTGCCGAGGGCCGGGCGAGGCTCCTGAACCGTTGATGCCGGCGAAGCGAGGGGATGAGGACGATGTCGGACATGTCGGTGCGCAAACGGGTGTGGCGGCTGGCGGGTGTGTGCGGGCTGTTGGCGGTGTATCTGTGTGTGCTGGTGCTGGGGCTCGCTTCGCGGCGCGCGGCGCGCCGCGAAGCGCCGGTGCCGGTGTGGCCGGCGGAGGCCGCGGCGTCTGAAGAGGACGTCTTTTTGCTGAAAGGCGAGGACGGGTGCGTGGCCGTCTACCGGATGCCGGAGCTCGCGACGCCGGAGCAGGTCACGCAGATCCGGATCGCGTCGCTGCGCGCGGTCGACCAGGCGCGGCTCAGGGAGGGCATTGCGGTGCAGGGCTGGGCGGCGCTTCAGACGGCGCTGGAGGACTTTGGGCCCTGAGGGGCTGTCAAAAATCATTTCGCACCTGATCATTTGACAGCCCCTGACGAGTGGGGGTGGGAGTAAATTTTGGCGGATGCGGGATTTTTACTTGCTTTCTGCCGCCACCCGCGGTATGCTTATAGAAAAGGGTTGTCCGCCGCGGCGCCAGGCGGCGGACGGGAGGAGGCGCGACTGTGAGCGAAGAATACGGCGGCGATATCATCACGTTGACGGATGACGAGGGGCAGGAGTACGAGCTCGAACATCTGGACACGCTGGAACACGGGGGGACCGTGTATATGGCGTTTATCCCGACCGACACGCCGGACGACGAGACGGAGGTCGATATGATTATCCTCAAGGCGGAGGAGGAGGACGGCGAGGAGATCCTGGCCACGTTGGACTCCGACGAGGAGATGGAGCGGGTGTACGAGCTCTTCATGCAGAGGCTCTCTGAGGACGATGAGGAATCGTAAATTGCGCACGTTTGTCTTGAAATTACCGCCGCCCTGTGTTATGATGAGATTGACGGATGCTACCCTGCTTGGTTCGTGACGGGCCTTTTTAAACCCACATGATGACAACGGGATGCCGGGCTTCCGTGGATGATGGCAGGCCTCCCGGATTTTCCGGATGTTGGAAGCCGTGACCCCGCGGAGAGGCGACCCACCTGCATGGAGCGTGCAGGTTATAACTGGGTTCGCACGGCCGAAGTGGGGGCATTGCAATAAAAAAAGGCGCGCAAGCGCCTTTTTTTATTGCGCGCGCCGCCGCGCCGTCGTTCGCGCTTTACAAAACGGTACGGTGTGATATACTGATAGATAGCTCCGCCGGTTCACCGGGGGCCCGGCGCCGGTGGAAAATTTGAGTTTGGAGGATGCGCCATGGCCGAATACGTTTGTTCCGTCTGCGGGTATGTGTATCGGGAGGCCGACGGCGACCCGGACAACGGCGTTGCGGCCGGCACGGTGTGGGACGGTGTGCCGGAGGACTATGTCTGTCCCATGTGCGGCGTCGGCAAAGAGATGTTTGACAAGGCGTGAGAGGCGGCGGCCCAAGAGGGCCGCCGCCGCGGGGGACCGGGTATGTTTTGCCCGGTCCCCCGCGAAGTTTGGTTGACATCCCCCGGGTGCCTGTGGTAAAGTTGTGACAGCTGGAAACGGAAGGCGCGCATGGACCAGGGAGGGATACAGCGTGTTTGCGGAGAGACTCTCGGCGCTGTTGGACGTGTATCGGATGTCCAACGTTACTTTGGCGCGCGGCATCGGCGTCGATCCCTCTCTCGTGTCCCGCTGGAAGAGCGGGGAGCGCGTGCCGCCTCTGAGCGGCGGCGCGTACAGTGATCTCGCACATTTTTTGGCGGGTGCGCCGCTCAGAGAACACGACAAACTCCTGCTGACGCAGATGCTCAAGGCCGACGGCGCGGAGGATCTCCTGCCCGCGCTTGAGCGATATCTGCGGCAGGGCGCGCCGGCGTCGCCCAAGAGCCCCGGCGTCCTGCCGCAGAGCCTGTCACTCGAGGGCCTGATGGACCGCGTGTGCGGTGGGCTTGCGGCGTCTGGCCGTTGCCGGGCGGAAGCGATTCGATCGGATGATTGGGGAAATTTGGTACATTCGGGCCGGCGCCAGGAGCACGAGCTCTACCACGGGCCAGGCGGTCGGCGGCAGGCGGTCGTCAACTTCTTCCACATCGTGCTCTCAAGCGGCCGGCCGGCCGACGTGCACATCCTGATCCCATCAGACGCGCAGTGGCTCTCGGAGGACTCTCCGTTTTTTAAGTTTTGGTTTCAGTGTCTGCAGACCCTGGTGCTCCAGGGCTGCCACATTCGCATGATTCATCCTGCGCCCGCCGCGCCGGCGGCGCTGCTCTCTCTGCTCGCCCGGTATCTGCCGCTCTACGCCACCGGACGGTTTTTCTCGTTTTATGCCGCCGAGGCGCCGGCCGGCTGGGAGAGTCTCACGCTCTGTGTCTCGCCGGGGCTCGCCGCGCTGGTCTCCTACGGCGACAAAAGCCAGCGCTCCCCGTTGCCGACGGCGCTGTACCGCGACGCGGCCGACATCCTGCTGTATGAGACGATGCTCCGCCTCCACGAGCCGTACATGCGGGCGTTGGCGCACGCTTGCCCCGTCTCGGAGCCGCTCTCGTACATGCGAGCGCTGACGGAGCTGGAGAACAAACCGGGTGACTATGTCTTCACGGCCGTCTCCCCCGGCACGCTCTGGCTGCCCGAGGCGCTCTGGCCCCCGGTGGTGCGGCGGCTGCCGTCCAGCGGCGCGGCGGCGGCGGCGCTCCGGCTGCTGGCCAGCCGTCGGGAGAACTTTGAGGTGCGCGTGGCCTCGTCGCTGTGGATCGAGATGTGGGCGGAGTCTTTTATACAGACGCTGGAGCGGGAGAAACGACTGGAGCTGGACGGCCGGGAACTGGGCGGCGAGCCGAAGCTGGCGACGCTCGCGGGGGAGGATCTGATCCGCTACCTGGGCAACGCGCTCACGGTGCTGCGTTGGTACGACAACTTGCACATCGTCACGTCGAACACCCTGTCGGATCGTTGGAAGGTGGCCTTCAAACGCGATGCCGGCGCCCTCCTGGTCCCCGCCGCGTCGGGTGCGGTCTCCGCCTTCTTTTTGGGGGACAGAAGCACGATGCACATGCTCGAAAATTGGTACCGCACCCTCCGCCGCGGCGCCGGCGGCAAAGCGGACCTGATCGCCAGGATCGAAAAGGTTTTGAAGGTGTTAAACGCCGAATGATAAATTCCCGAAAAAAACAAAGGACCCGGCCATGCGGCGGGTCCTTTGTTTTTTTCGGGAATCAGAACAACTTCGGCAAAATGGCGTTGGACATCAGGAAGCTGGCGAAGACGATGGAGACCATTGAGACGAGCTTGATGAGGATGTTGATCGAGGGGCCGGAGGTATCTTTGAAGGGGTCGCCGACGGTGTCGCCGACGACGGCGGCCTTGTGGGCGTCGCTGCCCTTGCCGCCGAGCTGGCCGCTCTCGATGTATTTCTTTGCGTTGTCCCACGCGCCGCCGGAATTGGCCATCATGACGGCCAGCACAAAGCCGGTGACGGTGAGGCCGGCGAGCAGACCGGCGATGGCGTCCACGCCGAGGAGCAAACCGGTGATGATGGGAGCGACGATGGCGGAGAGCGCGGGGGCTACCATCTCACGCTGGGCGCCGCGGGTGCAGATGTCCACGCAGCGGGCGTAATCGGGTTCCGCCTTGCCGTCCATCAGGCCCTTGATCTCCTTGAACTGGCGGCGCACTTCGACGACGATGCTCTGCGCCGCGCGGCCCACCGCCTTCATTGTCATGGAGGAGAAGAGGAAGGGCAGCATGCCGCCGATGAAGAGGCCGATCAGCACCGGCGGATTTGTGATGTTCAGATTGAACTGGAACGTGGGGTCGATGATATGTACTTCATCAATAAACGCGGCGATGAGCGCCAGCGCCGTGAGCGCCGCCGAGCCGATGGCGAAGCCCTTGCCGGTCGCGGCGGTGGTGTTGCCCAGCGAATCGAGCGCGTCGGTGCGGCGGCGGACCTCCGGGTCCATGTGCGTCATCTCGGCGATGCCGCCGGCGTTGTCGGCGACGGGGCCGTAGGCGTCCGTGGCCAACGTGATGCCCAACGTGGCCAGCATGCCCACGGCCGAAATGCCGACGCCGTAGAGGCCGGATTCAAAGCTGGCCGCGCCGCCGGCCGCGAAATAACTGACGAGGACGCTGATGCTCACAATGATGACGGGGATCAGCGTGCTCATCATGCCAAGCGAAAGCCCGCCGATGATCACGGTGGCGGGGCCGGTCTGTGTGGTGGCGGCGAGTTCCTGCGTCGGCTTGTAGGTGTCTGAGGTGAAATACTCGGTGAAAAAGCCTATCAACACGCCCGCGACGAGGCCGGAGAGGACGGCGAAGTAGACGCCGATGTGTTCCTTGCCCAGCAGGTGCCACACGAGCGGCAGCGCGATGACGGCGATGAGGATGGCCGAGATGTAAGTGCCCTTGCGCAGCGCGCGCAACAGCACCTTCTGTTCCGCGTTTTCGCCGGAGCGAACAAAGAAAGTGCCGACGACGGAGGCGAGGATGCCGAGGGCCGCCATGACCAGGGGCACGGCCACGCCCTCAAAACCGAAGCCGGCGGCCACGGCCAACGCGGAGGAGGCCACGATGGAACCGACATAGGATTCGTATAGGTCGGCGCCCATACCGGCCACGTCGCCCACGTTGTCGCCCACGTTGTCGGCGATAACGGCCGGGTTGCGGGGGTCGTCCTCGGGGATACCGGCCTCCACTTTGCCCACGAGGTCGGCGCCCACATCGGCGGCCTTGGTGAAGATCCCGCCGCCCACGCGGGCAAACAGCGCCATCGAGGAGGCGCCCATGCCGAAGGTGAGCATGGCCTGGGTGATCCGCTGAATCTGTTCCACGTCCGGCAGATTTGCGTAGAACACGAACTTCAGCAGGAAGAACCAGATCGAGAGATCAAGAAGGCCCAAACCGACCACGACGAAACCCATGACGGTGCCGGAGCTGAAGGCGATGCGCAGTCCCTTGTTCAGGCTCTGGCTGGCGGCGTTGGCGGTGCGCGCGTTGGCGAAGGTGGCGATCCTCATCCCGATGAAGCCGGAGAGGCCCGAAAAGAAGCCGCCGGTGATGAAGGCGAAAGGCACAAAGGGGGTCAAAAAGTCGAGTAGCGCCATGACGCCGAGCAGGACAAAGAGCACGGCGAAAAAGGCGATAACGCCTCTGTACTGGCGCCGCAGATACGCGTTGGCGCCGGTGCGCACGGACAATGCAATCTTCTGCATCGCCTCGGAACCCTCCGGGAACGCCATCACCTGACGTGACTGGAAATACGCGAAGAGCAACGCGACGACAGCGCCCGCAGGGGCCAGGTAGAACAGCCAGCTCATAATGGATCCCAACTCCCATTCAATAAAAATTTCGAGGGACTTTCCTTATACTATAAGAAATGCAGAAAAAATGCAAGCGTTTTTTCACAGCCGCCAGAAACCGACCGCAAAAATGCGACGGACTCGGAGCGTGGACGTGCGAAAGCGCTCAACATTTGACCCCGATCTTTCGATACTAATGAAGGCAGCCGGATGGCGCAAGGGGGCCGTCCGGGCCGGCAATACGGAGATAGCGGCGTTTCAAGGATGGAGTCACGCGGCCGGAGGCACAGCCCTCCGGTTTGGTCGGGCCGTCTTGAAACGCTGTTTTGTCTGTTCGAGCCCGGAGGGAGGGGACGCCATGAAAGAAACTGCCGTCACATTTGATTTCGAAAAGCTCACCACTTTGCTGTACAGCATGGATTCTCTCAACTATTCCGGCAAGGTGCATATGATCACCGGACTCACGGTGGAGTCGGCCGGGCCGTCTGTCAAAATCGGCGAAATGTGTCGGATTTACACGCTGCGGGGAGATAAGAGCATCCAAGCCGAAGTGGTGGGCTTCAAAGACAAACGGATCTTGCTCATGCCCTACGGCGATCTGGCGGGCGTAGGGCCCGGCTCGCGCGTCGTTTCGACGAACCGGACGCTGCGCGTGCCGGTGGGCATGGACTTTCGCGGCCGGGTGCTGGACGGTCTCGGCGCGCCGATCGACGGCGGACCGCCGGTGTGCGCGAGCGAATACTACCCCGTGGAGAACGCCCCGCCAAACCCGCTCTCGCGGCCCCGCATCCACGAGATCCTGCCGCTCGGCGTGCGCGCCGTCGACGGTCTGCTCACCTGCGGGCGCGGTCAGCGCATCGGCATCTTTGCGGGGTCCGGTGTGGGGAAATCCACGCTGCTCGGCATGATCGCCCGGAATGCGCGCTCGGACGTCAACGTCATCACCTTGATCGGCGAACGCGGTCGGGAGGTCAACGACTTCCTTCAAAAGGACCTGAAGGCGGAAGGCCTGGCCCGCTCCGTCATCGTCGTGGCCTCCTCCGACCAGCCGGCCCTGGTGCGGTCCAAATCCGCGATGGTGGGCACGAGCATCGCGGAATACTACCGGGACCGCGGACTCAACGTCCTGCTGATGATGGACTCTCTGACAAGATATGCAATGGCGCAGCGGGAGATCGGCATGGCCGTCGGAGAACCGCCGGTGTCCCGGGGCTACACGCCGTCCGTCTACACCGTCATGCCCAAGCTGCTGGAGCGCGCGGGCAATTCCGAAAAAGGTTCCATTACGGCGCTGTACACCGTGCTGGTCGAGGGCGACGACCTCAACGAGCCGATCACCGATACGGCGCGCGGCATTTTGGACGGACACATCGTGCTCTCGCGGGACCTGGCCAATCGGAACCACTACCCGGCCATCGACGTGCTGGCGAGCGTCTCGCGCCTGATGCCAGACATTGTCACAACGGAACACCGCCAGGCCGCCGGGCGTATGAAGCGGCTGATGGCCGTCTACAAAGACGCCGAGGATCTGATCAACATCGGGGCTTACAAGGCGGGATCCAACGCCGAAATCGACGAGGCTTTCCGTCTGCATGGCGCGATAGAGGCGATCTTATGCCAGGAGGTCGACGAGAGCTGCGCCTTTGAGGACACGGTGGCCCGCCTGGCGGCGCTGGAGGAAAAAAACGGATGAAAAAATTTGTGTTTACCATGCAGTCACTGCTTGGCGTGAAGACAGCGCTGGAAAAACAGGTTCGGGCCGAGCTGGCCGAGGCGCGGCGGCGCGTGGAGCGTTTCCGGCGGGAACTGCTGGAAAAACAGGAGGTGCTTGTACGGCTGCGGGCGGAGGCGGAGCGCAAGGCGCGGCGCGGCATCAGCGTGCGGGAACTGCGCCTGCAAAACATCGGATTCAACACGCTCTTTGAATCCCTTGCGCGGCAGAGCCGCAAAGTGGAGGCGGCCGAGGAGGAAGCCGGGCGCGTACAGCGGCGGCTGGTAGACACGATGCAGGAAAGGAAAATATTGGAAAAATTGAGAGAGAAGCAGTGGAACGCCTACCAAGAGGAGATACGCCGGGAGGAGGCCCTGCTGATCGACGATTTCTTGTCCAACCAGTTAAATGAGGGTGGAGGTGCGGCACGTGGCTGAGCAGGCGGCGCGGGTGAGAAACGAGCGGCCGGAGGACGACGAGGTTCTGGTGGACCAAAAGAAAGGCAAACGGGGCCGGCCGGAGAAGGTGCTGGTGCGGGACAAGCGAAAAAAGAAACGGGAGAAAAAAGCGAAAAAGCCGCCGTCCACACTGAAAAGTCTGCTGGTGGCGTTGACGGCGGTGATATTGCTGTTCGGCGCGGCCGGGGCGCTCGTTTTTTTCGACATATTTGGCGCGAAGCGGATCCTGGCTGACACGCTGGATCTCCCCCAAGCGGCGGCGGACGTTCGCGAGGAGCGGCTGCGGGCGTGGGAGACGGAGCTGCAAAACGACGCGATGACGCTCAAAAACGAGCGGGACGCGCTGGATATGAAAGAAAAGGAGGTCTCCGGCCGCGAGAGCGAAGCGGAGGCCAAAACGTCGGAACTGGATGGGAAGATCGCCGAGTATGAGGAGATGCGCGCTCAACTGAGCGAGGAAAACACCGATATTAATGACGTGATCAAAGTGCTGGAGAGCATGAGCGCCGAAACGGCGGCCCCGGCGCTGCTGGCCATGACGGACAGACCGTCCATGCTGCGTGTGTTCACCGGGTTGAAGACGGCCACCCAATCGGCGCTGTTGGAGACCATGACGGCCGAGGAAGCCGCCTATATCTTGGAACACTTGCACTGAGCGATGTCGTCGAGCGCCGTGCGCGCTGTCGTAGGGCCCAAAGGGCGTACAATCGAGGGTACAGTCGGCGCAATCGATAGATTTCAACAAAACAGATTTCAACAAAATGTAGAAATACAACCGTGCTGGAGGGGCGCGTAAGGAGGAAACCGTATGAACGATCTGCTGCCTGTGGAGGCTCTGGGATTCTCCCCCGCAGCGGCGCCACCCGCGGGCGTCCGAGGCGGGGCCCCGGACGGACTGTCGTTTGCCGCTGTGGTCGAGGCTGAGACCAATCGAGCCCAAGATGAGGAAAAACAGTCCTCCCCCGATATCTTACAAGAGACGGCCGCCGCGCAGGCGGCTTGGCTGGCGTTCCTGTCGGCGTTGCTCCCGGAAGCCGCCGTGACGCCGGAAACCGAGGCGTCCGCAGTCTCCCCGGCTGCGTATGCCGCCGAGGCGTCCGCGCCGCGGCCGGCGCCGGCGCACGGGGACTGGGGACGCGCTGTGCACCTGTTGGACCGGGTTGTGTCCGCGGTGACCGTGGCCGACGAGCAGACGCCGGCGGTGCTGGCGGGCATCCCGTCCCTGCTGGAGGCGACGGCGGCCGGCCTGTCGGCCGCGCCCGAGATAGCCCCAAAGACCGGACCCGAGACCGCCGCGACGGCGGACCGGGAGACGCCCGCCGTCGCGGCGGCGCTGGCGGCGCTGTCTGACCCGGCGGCGGAGTCCGAGCGGGATGGGACGCTCCTGCTGGGTCTGCGCGCGCGGTTGCTCCGGCTGGCGCGCGTCGGCGTCCCCCCGGCGGACATACAGGAACAGCGAACCGCCGAGGTTCCTTCGGCGGAGATGACCGCGCTGGGCGGCGCGGCGGCGGACGAACCGGTCCCGCCGCCGGCGACTGCGGCGGTGTCTGCGCCGGCGGCCGTCCTGACACCGGAGCCGACGTCAAGTTCGGCGGATGCGCCGGCTCCGACGGTCGTGCCGGCCGCCGCTTGGTCGGCCTCCGAGGCGGCGCGTCCGGAGGACGGCGCCGCGGCCGGTCCGCCGAAACAGGCGGAGGCGCCCCGGGCGGCTGAAACGCCGGCCGCCGTGGTTCCCTATGTGTCCGCGGCGCCGGTCGCAGAAGCACCCGTGACGCTGCCCGCCGGCGCGGGGCCGGAAGAAGCGGCGCAGGCGGTGCGGCGGCTCGTGGCGTCGGCCGTCCTGCACGAGGGGGCGGCGCCGGAGATACGGCTGCGGCTCCAACCGGAATTTTTGGGCCGCGTCAACATCGTTCTCACCGCCACCGCGGAGGGCATGGCGATTCGAATCCGAGCCGAAAACGAGGCGGTGCGCGGCCTGTTGGCCGCCCACGCGGCCGAGTGGCAGGCGGAACTGAGGAGTCAGGGCGTCCCCATGCGCTCCCTCGACGTCACCGGCGGGACGCTTGCCTGGGACATGACCGGCGGCGACGCTCAGCGGACAGGAGCGGACACCCGGCAAGGGCGCCGCCGGGAGGAAGACGGCCGACCGGACGGCGCACGCGTCGTCCCGCTCGCCCGCTTTCGCGCCGCGCGCGGGGCGCCGGCCTACGAGGCCCCGCCGTCCGCGGAGGACGGCGCCGGCGTGGATCTACGCGCTTGAGGGCGCCGGCCCTCGAAGCCGCGCCCGAAACCTGAGATGTGCTGAAATATACGAAATTGTAGTCTGTGAACATAAACCGAAAAAGGGGTGTCGATATGCCGGATGCCGTGAGCACCGTCGACAACGCGCGATACAAGTACACCGAACAGACCCGCGTGGCCACCAACCAACTTGGCAAAGATGAATTTTTGAAACTGCTCATAGCGCAGCTCCAGAACCAGGACCCGCTCTCGCCCCAGGACAACACGGAGATGATCGCCCAGATGGCGCAGTTTTCCACGCTGGAGGCCATGACCAACCTGTCCTCCTCCTTCCTGCAGAACCAGGCTTACAGCATGATCGGCAAGGGGATCCTCGGTCGGATCGTGGACACGGACTCCGGCATCGTGCAGGAGATCGCTGGGCTGGTGGACTCCGCCGGCATCAAGGACGGCAAGCCTTACGTCATGGTGGGCGAGGCGCAGGTGTGGGCGGAGAACGTCTCTCAGGTCTTCGACGGCGCCGTGCTGGCCGGGGACGCCGGCGGCCTTCTCGCGGCCTCCGCCCTAGTCGGCCGTCACGTCGGGGCCGAGATCGTGGGGGCCGACGGGGCCCGGCAAACGGTCGAGGGTCTCGCGGAGCGCCTCTTTGTGCGGGACGGCAGATTCTTGCTCCAAGTGGAAGGGCAGGAAATCGGCCTCGCCCAGATCACAGAAGTCTATTGACGAATCCGGCCGCGGGGCCTCAAGTCCTCCGGCGGAACAAACGATATACAGATGAGCTCGGCGCGCGGCGCCGGGCGGAAAGGGCGACAATATGCTTAGATCTATGTTTTCCGGCGTGTCCGGGCTGCGCAACCATCAGATTAAAATGGACGTCATCGGCAACAACATCGCGAATGTCAATACGGTGGGTTACAAGATGAGCCGCACCACCTTCCAAGAGATGTACAGCCAGACGCTGCGCTCCGCCTCCGCCGCCACAGGCACGGCGGGCGGTACGAACCCGCAGCAGGTGGGGTTGGGCGTCAGCACCGCCGCCATCGACGTCGTGCACGAGGGCGGCGCCATGCAGAGTACCGACCGCGCCCTGGACTTTGCCGTCTCGGGCGACGGTTTCTTCATCGTACAGCAGGGCGACAGCCGCTATTATACCCGCGCCGGGAACCTCTACCTCGACGACGACGGCTTCCTTGTCACCGCCAACGGCTTGTTTGTGCAGGGTGTGTGCCTGCTGCCTACCGCCGACATCCCGACGGGCGTGGACCGCAGCCAGATGGAGATCATGACCCAGACGACGCTGGATGGAATCGCGGAGAACACGCTGGCCGCCAGTGGGGACACAAACCTCGGGCGCATCCTCATTCCGGAGGGGAAGTTCACGAGCTTCGCCGTCGACAAGCGGGGGCTCATCACGGGCATCGACAGCAACGACAATCTTGTGCCCATCGGCCAGATTTTGACGGCCACCTTTGTGAACCCGCCGGGGCTTACGCGGCTCGGCAACAATCTGTACGAGAAGTCCAACAACTCCGGCACACCGCAGATCCACCGCCCCTCCGCCGGCGGCGCGGGCGAGATCATCTCCGGCAGCCTCGAGATGTCCAACGTGGATCTCTCCCGCGAGTTTACCGATATGATCATCACCCAGCGCGGCTTTCAGGCCAATTCCCGTGTGATCACCGTCTCCGACACCCTTCTTGAGGAGCTCATTAATCTGAAACGCTAATTTGTTGCCGCTTCGCGGCAACAAGGTACTAAAACGCTGGTAAGGGGCCTCGCCCTCCCGGAGGTGAATCCTGTGATCTGTCTGACCCGGCTGAGCGGGAAGGAATTTTACTTAAATCCTCATCTCGTCGAGTTCATGGAAGAAACCCCAAACACGGTGATCACGCTGACCACCGGCAAGAAGATCGTGGTGGAAGAACCGGCGGAGACGGTGCTCGCGGAGATCATCGTCTACCGCAGACAGATTTTTTCAGCGCTGCCCGAGGTGCGGATACCCGAGGGAGAGCGTTGACGCGCAGTGTCCGCCGCGGGTGAACGACAAAACGGGACTTGGGGGAGAGATCGACATGAAAAAGCTGGTCGCGTGGGTGCTCCTGGCCGCCGGATTGCTGGCGGTCATGGGGGTTCTTGCGGGGTGCCAAAAAAACGACGCCGACGAAGAAGAGGAAAAAGAAGAGATCTTCGTATATGACGCCGGCGAATTTACGACAAATGTCCAGGGAGACAGGGGTGTTGTTTTGCGCAGCGCGCTCAAGGTCGACGTCGCCAAAGAGACGCTCTTGGCGACACTGGAGGAACGCGGTTACGTGGCGCAAAACGCCATCGTGTACCAGCTTCGGCAGCTCACTGAAGAGACGGTGAAGCAGCAAGACATTCAGATCACGCTGGGGGAATCCATTCGGGGCGCCCTGAACGAAGCGTTTGAAACCGAGGCGTTCAAAGGCGTATACTTCTCTCAGTTTGTCTACAACTGACGTGGGTTGCACCTGCAACCCACAACCCAAATTCTTGTTTTTGTTGCCGCTTCGCGGCAACAAGGCACTAACGCCGCGTAAGGACGCGGATACAGGCGTGTGGGAAAAGGGGGTGGGCTCTTGGCGGAAGTCCTGTCTCAGAACGAAATCGATGCCTTGTTGAGCGCCATCAACTCCGGAGAGATGGACATGGAGGCGACGCTGGACGAGGGGCCGGAGCTCAAGGTAAAACCATACGATTTTCGAACGGCGGGTCGATTTTCCAAAGAGCAGATCCGCACGCTCACACTCATTTACGAAAATTTTGCCCGGTTGTTTACCACCTATCTGTCCGGCACGCTCCGGGCCATCTGTCAGGTGGACATCCTGGGTGTGGAGGAGCTCAAATTTCAGGAATTCATGAACGGCCTGCCAGATCCCGTCATCTTGTCGATCCTGTCCATGCAGCCGCTCGACGGGCCGGCACTGCTGGAGATCTCGCCGGATGTGGCCTACGCGCTCATCAACCGACTGCTGGGCGGCAGCGGCGGCGGCGCCCGTGTGGAGGGGCCCTGGAATTTTACCGAGATCGAGATAGTGCTGCTTGAGCGCGTCGTACGGCAGTTCATCCGTCTCTTCGGCGAAGCGTGGGAGAAGGTGATCGCCGTCGAGGTGTCGCTGGACCGCATCGAGACGAGCGCGCAGTTCGCCCAGATAGCGGCGCTGGGCGAGACGGTGGCCGTCATCACACTGAATGTGCGGATCGGCGAGAGTGAGGGCCTTATCAACATCTGTCTGCCGTATCTGGCGTTGGAGCCGATCGCAAAGCAGCTCAACACAAAGCTGCTATTTCAGATTGACACCGAACGCCGCGTACTCACGCCGATGGGCAGCGACATCCAGCGGCGCATCGCGCGTACGCGCCTGCCCGTCACAGCGGCTTTCAATACGACGTCCGCCAACATGCGGGACATTTTGAATCTCCAAGAGGGGGACGTCATCCGGCTGGATCACAAGGTGGGGGAGGTTCTCACCGTCAGGATAGGGCATCTGGCCAAGTTTCAGGCCGCCATGGGTGTCCGAGACCGCAGGTACGCCGTGATGATCTCCGGAGTCATTCGAGAGGAGGAGTTGGACCGTGAGTAACGGTTTGTCACAAGCGGAAATCGATGCCCTGCTGAGCGGCGCCGGGGCGGAGGCCGGGGAGGCGGCGCCCGCGGCGGCGGACGAGCCGGCCCGGGACGCCGCGCCCGCGAAGGGCAAAAAGGCCAGGGCCGGCGGCGTACCGGAAACGTCCGCTCCGGAGGAGAGCGGGCCCCCGCCGGACACCGGACTCACACTCTCGCCCGAAGAGATCGATGCGATGGGGGAAGTCGGGAATATCAGCATGGGGACCTCCGCCACGACGCTCTCCACGATGTTGAACCGGCGCGTGGACATCACGACCCCCGAGGTGGATCTCACCACGCTGCAGGAGATAGCGGAGCAATATCCGCTCCCGTTTGTCGCCGTGCAGGTGCATTACACAAAGGGCCTGCAGGGCACCAGCATCCTTTTTTTAGACGAGAGGGACGTCAAGATCATCACCGATCTATTGATGGGCGGCGACGGCAGCCATGTGGACGTGGAGCTAGACGACATGCATCTCTCGGCCATCAGCGAGGTGATGAACCAGATGGTGGGTTCGTCGGCCACCTCCATGTCCAAGTTCATGGACCGGCCGATCGACATCTCACCGCCCGTCGCCTACTCGGTCCACCTGCCGCGCGACGAAAACAGCGCGCCGTTTTCCGACATCCGGTCTCAGATCGTGCGCACCAGCTTCGACATGGAGATCGAAGGGCTCATCCACTCAAAGATCATGCAGATCATGCCGGTGGATTTTGCGAAGGAACTGGTGGAGGGACTCATCGGCGGCGTCGCCGCCGCCGCTGTGGAGGCGCACACCCCCGACATTGAGACGCTGATCACCGCCACGGCGGCCGAAGCAGCCCCACGGCGGGCGGAGGCGGTATCTCCTCCGTCCCCGCCGCCTCCGCCGTCGCCGCCGGCCAGACCGGTAAATGTGCAGTCGGTGAGTTACGAAAATTTCGACCAGACGGGGACAGCCGCCGTGGGGTTCTCGGAGAACATGGAACTTCTGATGGACGTGCCGCTTTCGGTATCCGTGGAACTCGGCAAGAGCAAAAAATACATCCGGGAGATCCTGGACTTCAACGTGGGGTCGATCATCGTACTGGACAAGATGGCCGGAGACATGGTGGATGTCATTGTGAACGGCAAACTCATTGCGAAGGGAGAAGTGGTGGTCATCGACGACAGCTACGGCGCCCGCATCACGGACATCGTGAGCCCCGCCAAGCGGCTCATGAGCAGTTAGCAGACATACAGACAACAGTTCACTTGAAGACGTAATGTGTGAGCATTGTGGAGGTTATACGGAGCATGAGTAACAAGATCCTTGTGGTGGACGACGCTGCGTTCATGCGAATGATGGTCAAGGAGGTTCTCACAAAAAACGGCTTCAATGTCGTGGGGGAGGCCGAAAACGGTGCACAGGCTGTGGAAAAATACCGGGAGCTCAGCCCGGATCTTGTGATTATGGACATCACAATGCCGGAGCTGAACGGCATTGAGGCGCTCAAAAAGATTCGGGGCGTGAATGCGGGGGCCAAAGTTATTATGTGTTCGGCCATGGGCCAGCAAGCCATGGTCATTGAGGCCATCCAGGCCGGCGCCAAGGACTTCATCGTGAAGCCCTTTCAGGCCGACCGCGTGTGCGAGGCCGTCAAGAAGGCGCTCGTGTAGTGCTCTGGGCGTTGATTGGCGCCACGGAGGGGGCCGCCCGGTTTTCGTCTCCCGGCGGCGAGGGGTTTCAGTCCCTGTTCGTTGGGTTGTTGGGGTTTGCGGCGCTCCTTGCGCTTTTGTATTTCGGTCTCAAGTTTTTGACCCGGCGCGGCCGCGCGGCCGCGCGCGGAAACGGCCTGCGAGTGCTGGATCGCATGGCGGTGTCCCGCGAGAATATGATCTTGGTCATACAGGTGGCCGGGCGGATTTTGACGGTGGGCGTCACAAAAGACGGCATGTCCGCTCTGTGCGAACTGACGCGAGAGGAGTGGGAGGCGAGCCGCGCGCCTGCGTCCGCGTCAGTGCGGAGTGCTGAGTGCGGAGTGCTGAGTGGGGAGACGAGCCGCGCGCCCGCGTCTGCGTCCGGAGCGTTTCCTGCGTCGGAGGCGCCGGGCGTCCGGGGCTTTTGGCGCCGATTTGCGCACAACTTGGGCGTCTACGCCGGCGTGCTGCCGAAGGGGACGCCGGCCGCCCGTCCGCCGTCGGCGTCCCCTTCGGAGACCGGTGGTTTCGACGCGTGGCTGCGCCGCGCCGCCTCGGCGCAGGCCGCGGAGACGCCGCCCGCGGACGCCTCGGCCGCCCGCGCGGACTCGGCGGAGGCGCCGCCCATTGTACATATGACCCCGACGGTCAGTGCGACGCCCGCGGCCGCCGAGGCGCACCGGGTCGACTACAATGTCGCCATTGAACGGATGAAGCAGTTCGGCCGGATGGAGAGGCCCGCGCAGCGGACGCCGCTGGGCGGCTTTATCCCGCCTACCCCGTTTGGAACGCCGCCCGCTCCGCCCACGCCGGCGGCCGGTCTCGGGGAGGACCCGCTGGAGTCCGTCCTGAACCGCATGACCCGAAGAACCGACCGGCTGGCCCGCATTGCGGCGCGGGAGGACAGGAGGAAGGCGGAATGAGACGAAGACGTCTGCTTCGTGCGGTGCTTGCCTGTTTGTGTCTGCTGCCCTGTCTGTTGTTTTTGCCGTGTTCGGCGTCGGCCGCGTCGGCGCCGCCGGACACGGCTCAGGAGGCGGCGCCCGACGGCAGCGCGGCGGATACAGCGATTGAGGACGCGGCCGACCTCTTTCCCTTCAGTCTGTTGGACGGCGAGGCGGATACCCAGGGCGTGACCACAACGGTGGAGATCATGCTGCTGCTCACCGTGCTCACGCTGGTGCCGTCCATCTTGATCATGGTCACGGCGTTCACGCGCATCGTCATTGTGCTCTCCTTCACGCGCAATGCGATGGGGACGCAGCAGATGCCGCCGAACCAGGTCATGGTGGGGCTGGCGCTTTTTTTGACATTCTTTGTCATGTACCCGGTGTACACGCAGATTGTCGACGAGGCGTGGACGCCCTATCAGGCGGAAGAGATCTCTCTGGACGAGGCGATGGACCGCACTATGACGCCGCTGCGGGGTTTTATGTTCGAGCAGATCGAGCTTCAGGGCAACCAGACGGACCTGCGGACGTTCATGTCCATGGCCCGGATGGACATGCCGGAGACGCGAGAGGAGATCCCTTCTCATGTTCTGATCCCGGCCTTTGTCACCAGCGAGATCAAGACGGCCTTTCAGATAGGCTTCATGATTTACGTGCCCTTCATCGTCGTCGACATGATCGTGGCGTCGGCCCTCATGTCGATGGGCATGATGATGCTCCCCCCCGTTATGATCTCCCTGCCCTTTAAAATCATGCTGTTTGTCCTGGTGGACGGCTGGAATCTCACCATCTCCAGCCTGGTGCGCACGTTTCAGCCATAAAAATAAAAAGTATTTGGCAATTATTGCCAAATACAAAATCGGGTGGTTCGGTGGGACAAAACGACGTCGTCTCTCTGGTGCAGGATGCGGTGATGACCATCCTCACCGTTTCGTTTCCCCTGCTGGGAATCGGCCTGGTCGTCGGCCTCATCATCTCGGTGCTGCAGGCCACGACGCAGATCAACGAACAGACCGTTGTCTTCGTGTCGAAAATCCTCTCGGTGTTCGGCGCGCTCATCCTGTTCGGGCCGTGGATGCTCACGCAGCTCCAGGAATTTACGTTGCGCGTGTACGGCTATATCTTGACCGCATTGCGATAGGAGTGGGTGGGTTTTGGTTTCGATCACCGGGCATCTGCTGCCTTGGGTCGGGCAGTTTGCCCTCATCCTGGTGCGGATCTCGGGGCTCTTTTTGCTCTCGCCCATCTGGGGGCGCGCCAATGTCCCGTCCACGTTGAAGGTCTGCCTCTCCGCGCTGCTGTCGCTGATCCTGATAGGATTCTTTCCGCCGCCGGAGGTCTTCCCCCACGCCTCTCTGGCCGCGTTTTTGTTTGCCTGTCTGGGGGAGGTGCTGGTGGGGCTTGTGCTGGGATTTATTACCACATTGTTCTTTTCCATCGTCTTCACCGCCGGGCAGATCATCGACATGCAGATTGGCTTTGGCATGGTGCAGGTCTACGACGTGCAGCAAAACATCCAGATCCCCATTGCGGGCAGCCTGCTGAACCTCATCCTCCTGCTTTGCTTCCTGATGGCGGACGGACATATGGATCTCATTCGGATCTTGCACAACACGTTCAGCTATATCCCCGTGGGGCAAGCGCGTCTCACCGCCGCACTGCCGGCCGTCGTCGTCGGCGCCTTCGCGGAATCCTTTGTGCTCGCCGTGCAGGTGGCCATGCCGGTCATCGCGTCGGGGCTGTTGGCCGAGATCTCACTGGGCATCATCGTGCGCACGGCGCCGCAGATGAACGTGTTTGTCATCGGTCTCCCGCTCAAGACTCTCATCGGTCTTGTGATGATGGTACTGATCGTCCCGGTCTTCGTCCGGGCGACGGGCCCGGTGTTTGACGCGATGTTCGCAACCCTCGAAGAGGCCTTCTTTACGATGATGCCTGCCGGCTGAGAGGCGGGCGCCTCCCAGCGTCTGTCGGCAAAGAGGCGGCGGACCGTATGAAGTGTGGTGAAAATGCGTGGCGCCTCCCGGAGCTTCGGGCGAAAAGACAGAACGGGCGACCCCCAAAAAGCGGGAAGAGACGCGAAAAAAGGGGCAGGTGCTAAAGAGCACGGAGGTGAACACGGCTGTCACCATGGTGGCCATGTTCGCCGCCCTCTCCCTGTTCGGCGTGAGCATCTTCCAAAGCATGGCGGAGATGCTGACGGATTATCTCGGCACGCGGCTGGGCGAGAAACTCACGCCGCAAAACGTCTCCCTCGTATTCGACGACGCCATCTTTACCCTGCTGCGCGCGGCGATGCCGCTGCTGCTCGTGGCCGTGGCGGCGGGGATCGTCATCAACCTCGTGCAGGTCGGGTTTTTGCTGACGGGCGCGACGCTGCGGCCGAAGTTCAGCAAGCTGAACCCACTGCAGGGGATGAAACGCATTTTCTCCATGCGCAGCCTTGTGGAGATGATCAAGGCCGTTTTGAAGGTAGCTCTGGTGGGGTTTGTCGTCTACAGCGAGTACCGGCGGCAATTTTCCGTCTTTCCCAATCTGACGGACTACGGCGTCGACCGGAGCGGGCAGGAGATCTTCTCGCTCTGTCTCGGCGTGGGGTTTCGGGCGGCCGTCGCACTGGTGGGCATCGGCGTGGCCGACTACATGTTTCAGTGGTTCGACTTCGAGAAGAACCTCCGTATGACAAAGCAGGAGGTCAAAGACGAGTACAAGATGATCGAGGGCGACCCGCAGATCAAGAGCAAGATCAAGCAGAAACAGCGGGAGATGGCCGCCATGCGCATGATGCGGGCCGTGCCGGAGGCCGACGTCGTCATCACAAACCCCACCCACTACGCCGTGGCTCTCAAGTATGACGAGGCGGTGGCGTCCGCGCCGGTGGTACTCGCGAAGGGCGCCGACAAGATGGCGCTGCGCATCCGCGAGAAGGCCCGGGCGGCCGGCGTGCAGATCGTTGAAAACAAGCCGGTGGCCCGCGCGCTCTACGAGACGGTGGAGGTGGGCCGGCAGATCCCGGCCGCGCTCTTCCAGGCCGTGGCCGAGATCCTCGCCCGCGTGTATCAGGCGGCCAAAAGCCGCAGTGACGAGTGATGAGTGATGAGTGCTGAGTGAGGGACGCCGGCAATTGTGTTGTGAATTATAACGGGGTGGTGGTGTGCGATGCAGTCGGATGCGATGGAGCGGAAACTGAAATTCGGGGATGTGGCCATCGCGGTGCTGGTCATTTCGGTGGTGTTGCTGATCGTCATCCCGCTCTCCACCGCGCTGATCGACGCCCTCATTACGGTGAACCTTGCCGCCGCCGCCATCATATTGCTCATCGCCCTCAATACGAGGGAGATATTGGAGTTTTCCACCTTCCCGTCGCTACTGTTGATCACGACGATCTTCCGCATCGCGATCAACATCTCCACAACGCGTAAGATCCTGGGCAACCACGGCGACGCGGGGCGGTTGGTCGCCACCTTCGGCAACTTTGTGACCGGCGGCAACTTGGTTGTCGGCGTGATCATCTTTCTCATCATCTTCCTCGTGCAGTTCATCGTTATCGTCAAGGGCTCCGAGCGCGTGGCCGAGGTGGCCGCGCGGTTTACGCTGGACGCCATGCCGGGCAAACAGATGGCCATCGACGCCGACCTCAATTCGGGCGTGATCGACGAGAACACGGCCCGGCAGCGCCGCGTCAATGTGCAGCGGGAATCCGACTTCTACGGCGCTATGGACGGCGCGTCCAAATTTGTCAAGGGCGACGCCATCCTCGGCATC
Organism: Oscillospiraceae bacterium; assembly: GCA_031265355.1. Classification (NCBI taxonomy): domain Bacteria; kingdom Bacillati; phylum Bacillota; class Clostridia; order Eubacteriales; family Oscillospiraceae; species Oscillospiraceae bacterium. The sequence goes on from JAISCT010000068.1 coordinate 29,205, forward strand.
ATCATCACAATCATCAACATCGTCGGCGGCATACTGATTGAGGTGCTGGGCGGAGGCGCCGCCGCCGACGCCGTGAACGTATACACGGTGGCGACAATCGGCGACGGACTCTCAAGTCAGATCCCGGCGCTGCTCATCTCCACGGCCACCGGCATCCTCGTCACCAAAGCAAATTCCGACAACTCCATGGGGATGGATCTCACCCGCCAGCTTTCCCAGCAGCCCACCGTCCTCGTGATGGGCGGCGCGGTGATCGGCATCATGGGGCTGATCCCAGGTATGCCCGTCGTGTTCATGCTGCCCTTTGCGGGGGGCCTGGTCGCGCTGGGGCTCATGCTGCGCAGCCGGCTCGGTCGGGCGGAGGAGACCGAGGAAGGCGAGGAGGCCCGTGAAGCGGCCGCGGAGATCCGAAAGCCGGAGAACGTGGTCGCGCTCCTCTCGGTGGACCCCATCGAACTTGAGTTCGGTTACGGCATCATCCCGCTGGCCGACGCCTCGCAGGGCGGGGATCTGTTGGACCGCGTCGTCATGATCCGCCGACAGTGCGCGCTAGACCTCGGCATGATCGTGCCGGTCATCCGCCTGCGCGACAACATCCAGTTCACCGCGAACGAATACATGATTAAGATTCGGGGCAACGAGGTGGCGCGGGGCGAGATTTTGCTGGACCACTACCTCGCGATGAACCCCGGCGACATCAGCGAGGAGGTGGAGGGCGTCGATACCCGGGAGCCGGCCTTTGGCCTGCCCGCCAAATGGGTGAGCGAGGGCGCGCGGGAGCGCGCGGAACTGCTGGGCTACACGCTGGTCGACCCGCCGTCGGTCATTGCCACCCACCTCACGGAGGTGGTGCGCCGCCACGCGGACGAGCTGCTCGAACGCCAGCAGGTGCAGGTGCTGGCGGACAACCTGCGCCAGACCCAGCCGGCGCTCGTGGACGAGGTGGTGCCCAAATTGTTTTCGCTGGGCGAGGTGCAGAAAGTGCTGGGCAACCTGCTGCGGGAGGGCGTTTCGATCCGCGATATGGGCACGATCGTCGAGACGCTGGGGGACTACGGGGGCGTCACGCGCGACCCGGACATGCTGACGGAGTATGTGCGCCAGGCGCTGCGGCGGTCGATCTCCCACCGCTTCGCGCCCGAACGGCAGATCCACGTCGTCACATTGGACCCGGCGCTCGAACATCAGATCCTCGAAAACGTCCGACAGACCGAGCACGGCTCCTATGTCGCCCTGGAACCGGACGTGGTTCAGCGCATGTTCGACAGCCTGCGCGCCGCGCTGGAACGGGTGACGGGCCTCGGGTTCGCGCCCGTGGTGCTGACGGCGCCCGTGGTACGTTACCAGTTCAAAAAGATGGTGGAGGGGCTGGCGCCGGACCTGGTGGTGCTCTCGTACAATGAGCTCGAACAAAACATTGACATTCAGGCCGATGGGGTGGTGGCAGTTTGAACGTAAAGCGGTATCTCGCCGAGGATGTGACCGAGGCGATGGGAAAGGTCCGCGCCGAGTTGGGGCTCGACGCCTTCATTTTGAACACGCGCAAGATCCGCCGTCACGGGGTGAGCGGTTGGTTTCGCCGTCCGCTCGTGGAGGTGGTGGCCGCTTACGAGCCGGCGCCCACGCCGCCGCCCGCCGCCCGGCGGGCCGAGCCGCCGCCGCTGGCGCCGCTGCCGCTCACGGACGTCCGCACCGGAGAGCGGGTGCTGACGCCGAACCTCACGGCCGGGCCGGAGAAGATCGGCGCGCTGGAGAGCAAGATCGACAGCCTCTCCGCCACGCTGGACACGCTGGTGGGCCGGATCCGGGCGGAAGCGAACGCCTCCGGGGATCCCCCGGAGGTGGAGGCGCTGGTGGATGCCCTGCTGGAGGGAGAGGTACACGAGGCGTTTGCCCACAGGATCGGCCGGGAGGCCGCCGACATCGCGCGGCGGCGGGCGGTGGATCCGGCCGAGGTGATGGAGCAGCTCTTAAAGCAGTACCTGGGCGAGGCCGCGCCCATCCAGATGAGGCGGTACCGGCGCACCGTCGTCATCATGGTGGGGCCGACGGGCGTGGGCAAGACGACCACCATCGCGAAGCTGGCCGCTGTCCATGCGCTCAACCACGGCGCCCGCGTGGGCATCATCACGACGGACACCTACCGCATCGCCGCGGTGGAGCAGCTTCGGACTTACGCCGAGATTCTCTCCGTGCCGATCACCGTCGTCTACGCGCCCGAGGAGATGGAGACGGCGCTGCGTGAGCAGGAGCAGTGCGACATCGTGTTTATCGACACGGCGGGGAAGAGTCCGAACGATCCGACCCTCGAGCCGGAGCTGCGGGCTCTGCTCGCCGCCTCGGGCGCCGACGAGGTACACCTCGTGCTCAGCGCCGCGACCAGTTTCACAGGCTGCCTCAACATTGTCAGGACCTACTCGTTTTTGGACAATTTTAAGCTGTTATTTACCAAAATGGACGAGACGCCCGTGTGGGGCATGCTGCTCAACCTCAAGATGCTCACCGACCGCGCGGTCTCTTACATGACGGCCGGGCAGACGGTGCCCGACGACATCGAAGTCATGAACGCCCGCAAGATCACAGACAGGCTGCTGGGCGCCTGCCAATGGGCGGAACCCGGCGGGCGGCGTCGAGCATGAGTATGAACGACCAGGCCGGCGCGCTGCGCCAGATCATCGCCAACATCAAAGGCCAACGCGCGCGTACGCCCGAGACGGGCGCCCGCGTGGTGGTCGTGACCTCCGGCAAGGGCGGCGTCGGCAAAACAAACGTCACGGTGAACCTCGCCTTGGCTCTGAGCCGGAAAGGCTTGCGCGTGCTGATCTTCGACGCGGATTTCGGGCTTGCCAATGTAGACGTCGTCTTGGGCGTCACGCCGGCGTATGACCTGGCCCATGTCGTGCGGCACCGCGGGGACATCCGGGACGCCGTCTGCGACGGACCGTACGGCGTTCGGTTCATCTCGGGCGGTTCGGGCGTGCAGGAGCTCATCCGGCTGAGCGCCGGCCAGCTTGCGGACCTGATGGACAACCTGCTCCAGCTCGACGACATGGCCGACGTGGTGCTGCTGGATACCGGCGCCGGCATCTCAGATCACATCCTGAGCATGGTGGGCGCCGCGCAGGAGGTCGTCGTCGTGACGACGCCGGAGCCCACGTCCATCATGGACGCCTATGCCCTCATCAAATTTCTGACGGCGCGCGCAGAGAACGGTCCCCGGGTCCGGCTGGTGGTCAACCGGGCGGACAGCGAGAGCGAGGCGGCCGACACGCTCCGCAAGGTGGCGGCTGTGGTACGGCTCTATCTCCGGATGGAGATAGAGGAGATGGGCTTCATCTTGTCCGACCCGGCGGTGTCCAAGGCGGTGCGTCTCCAGCGTCCTTTTGTGCTCAGCTTTCCGCAGAGTGCGGCGGCGCGCAACATCGAGACGCTGGCGTGGCGGTTTATGGGCACGGAGCCGGAACGCCGCCCTGGGCTGCGCGCATTTTTTACAAGAATGGCCGGAAGGTAATGGAAGTTTTGTCATGAAATATTGAAATTTGTCCGCAAAGGGGGGTTAGGGCTTGCATTTGTCCCATCTTATCGATACAATAAAGACGAAAGATGCCGGTAAACCGCCGCATGAATCGGGCGTCGAAAGTGTGCGATTCATGCGCAACAGGCGCCATCTCGCTGTGGCGGCATATAAAATATACCATATCATGTGGTTTGCCGGCGAATACCGCCGCATCCAAGGGAGGGAGCGGCCCCTGTGAATGGAGAACTGGGTCTCGGTGAGCGTCTGGAGATCACGATCGGCGAAAAACGCTGTGTCAGCGATATACAGGAGCTCGTGAAGGAGGGCGTGCTGATTCTTTCGGCGCCCACGTACCGGGGGGTGGCGGTGCCGCTGCGCGAGGGGGATCTGCTGCACGTGACGTTCTACCGGACGGGCGGCATGTTCAGCTTTATGGCGCGGCTGCGCCGGCGCTTCCAAGAGAGGGCGCTTGCCCTGATTGAGGTGGAGATGTGCTCCCCCATCAGCAAATATCAGCGCCGCGATTTTGTGCGCTTGGAGACGGTACTGCCCGTGTCCGTCCGGGTTCTCGCGGCGCCGGAGCAGTTTGCCGGCCGTACCGTGGAGGAGATGCTGCAGCAGATCTGCGACCGGCGTTACGAAGGGCTTCCGCGGCCGCTCAGGCCGGGGGAGCGTGTGTACGCGTGCCACACCGTCGATCTCTCGGGCGGCGGAGCGCGGTTTGTCGCCGAGGAGGTTTTTGAGAAGGACGCCCTCCTTGAGTGTACGTTTAGTTTGAAGCGCCGAGGGGCGCTGACGGTGGACGGATGCGTCGTCCGTGTGACGGAGCAGTCCTCCGAGGGCCCCCGGTACTGTGCGAGCGTGCAATTTGTCAACATAGAGGAGAGACTCCGCAGGAACATCATCAAGTACATTTTTGGAGAGCAATCCAAAGAACACCGGAGGCAATAACGCGGCGGCGGGGCAGCCGCGGAAAGCCGGGCGCGCGCCGGGACGCCTGTACAGGCGCCGACAAGGCAAACGGGAGGATTGGATGTATGGCAAACAGAAGACCCGCATGTGCGACAAAAATGGAGGATCATACGCAGGAACTGTGGCGGAATTTTGCGGAGACACGCAGCTTGGAGGCGCGCAATGAATTGGTCATGCGCTATGTGCATTTGGTGAAGAGCATTGCCTGCCGCATGGTGCCGACCTATCGGAAACACGTGGACTTTGACGACCTGATGAGTTGCGGCGTCCTGGGTCTTATGGACGCCATCGACAAATTCGACATCCATAAAGAAGTAAAATTTGAGACCTACGCGTCCCTGCGCATCAAGGGCGAGATCGTCGACCAGATCCGCAAACAGGACTGGGCGCCCATCAGTCTGCGGCAGAAGATCAAACGCATCGAAGAGGGTTACCACGAGCTCGAGGGCCGTCTCGGCCGTTCGGCGTCTGAAAAAGAGGTGGCCGAGTTCGTCAACATGGATGTGGAGAGCGTCAAAAGGACATTGGACGAGTCCCACACCTTCAACCTGGTCTGCCTGGACGAGATTTTGGTTGACCGCATCAAGAGCGAGGAGATGATGGTTAGCAACGAGGAGACGCCGGAGGAACACATCGAGGCGGACGAGCTCAAAGAGGTGCTGGGCCGCTACATAGACAACCTGCCGGAAAAAGAGCGGCTGGTTGTGACGCTGTACTATTTCGAGGAGCTGACGCTCAAGGAGATCGGACTGGTGCTCGGCGTGTCCGAGTCACGTGTGTCGCAGATCCACTCCAAGGCCCTGATGGGCCTGCGCGGCAAAATGCAGCAGGCATTTTTATAAAAGGGCTGTCCAAGAGCCCGTTACAGTAAAAATTTACCATTTCACCGGGCCTTGAGAGAGGAGGCCGCGCCATGCCGCTCAGGGGCATTGACACGCAGATCATGGTCACGAAGTCCGCCGAGGCCGCGCTTGAGCGCACGCGGGAGATGAAGCAAAACGAGCTGCTGGCCGATCAGGCGGCGGAGCGCGCCCGCCAGCAGGCGCGGCTCGACCAGAGCCGTCCGCTGGCCGCCGCCAAGGTCCGGGGGCAAAACGTCGCCGCCGACGGCGGCGGATCGGGCAGCGGCGGCGGCGCCAAGCGCCGTCGCAAAGAGCCGCCCGAGGAGAGCGCCGCCGAGCACACCCGCCCGGCGGATCCGGAAAAAACCTATACCTTCGACGTAACAATCTGACGGCAACTGTTATCTGTCAACTGTTACCTGTTATCTGTTCAGGGGGGGCTCCCGGTGGAGTATGTGGTTTGGATCGCGCTGGCCCTGCAGGTGGGGGCTTTTGCCGTCTTGGCGCGCCGTCTCACCCGGCAGGCGCGCCGAAGGACGGCGGCGTCTGGAGAGGCGGAGGACTGGGAGCGCGCGCGCGGCGAGGCGCTCAGCCGCCGCGAGGCGCGCCTTGTCGAACTCTATGATGGGGTGGAGGAACTGATGGACGCCTTCGAGGGTTATTTGGAGGAGGTCCGCCGCGAGCTCGAAGCGGAACGCGTTTCCCCGCGGGTACTGCCGCAACCGGAAGCGGCGCCTCAGTCGGCGGCGCCGGCCCAACCGGCGGCCATGCTCCCACCGGAAGCAGCGTCTCAGCCGACGACGGCGCCCCAACCGCCGGCGGCGCGGCTGTCCGAGACGGACCGGGCGGCGCTGGCGCGTTGCGAGGCGAAGTCTCAGAAGGTGCGCTTTCTGCTGGGCCGGGGGCTCTCGGTGGACGAGGCGGCCCGCGAGCTTGGCATCGGCAAAGGCGAGGCACGGTTGATTGCAGCGCTTGAGCGCTAGGCGCTCAAACGCTGAGTGCTGAGTTTTGAGTGCTGAGTGCTGAGTGGGGGAACGCCGCTCGGGAGCGGATGCTGCGACCACTTGAGCTCGTATTCAAAATTCAGCACTCAGCACTCAAAACTCAGCACTTCCGCGCGCGTCGGACGCGCGCGGATATTACAGTTGCGTTACAGGTGGGCGTCAGGGCTTGACGCGGGCGTGGAGATGAGGTAGTATGATACCGTTAAAAGGGGGGTACCCCCCTTATCATCATTATTTGGAGGGCGCCGGACGCCGGCGGCTCCGAAAAAAACAAAAAGGAGGCATTTCCCCATGAGAAACCTGAAAAAGGTTATGGCACTCATGCTGGTCGGCGTACTGACGCTCGCTCTGCTGATCCCCGGTGCAGGCGCGTATGTGTATCCGGACCAGAGCCAGATCAACGCGAAGTACGTCTCGGCCATCAACATGCTCTATGAACTGGCGATCATGCAGGGCAACAACGGCGAATTCCGTCCGGCGAGCAACCTCACCCGCGCGGAGTTTTCCAAGATGGTCTATGTCGTGGCAAACCGCGGCTCGACCAACGCAAACAACTATCAAAACGTAGCGGAAGTTTCGTTCCAAGACTATGTGAGCACCGACTGGTTTGCCGGCTACGTCAACTGGGCGGCCGTCCAGGGCGTGGTCGAGGGCAAGGCCCCCACACGTTTTGACCCGCAGGGCAACGTGACCGGCTACGAAGCCGCGAAGATGCTCCTGGTCATCCTTGGCTACCGCTCCAACATCGAAGGCTACACGGGCGCCGGCTGGACGCTCCGCGTGCTCTCCGACGCTCAGGGCGCCGGCCTGCTTGACGACCTCGAAGACATCACCGACCTCGGCGCGCCACTGACCCGCGAGCAGGCCGCCCAGATCCTCTACAACGCGGTCTTCGCCGGCATGGTCGAATACAAAGAGCAACCAAGCGGCTGGGTCGTAACCGCCCGCTATGTGCCCGGCAAAACTGAGACCCAAATTGAGACCCCGGCGCACCTGTTCTTCACCCTTGAGACCCTGACGGGCACCTACACGGCCAACGAGTGGGTCGCGCTCACGGGTGGGACGACAGACGAAGGCAAGATCAGACTGTCTGATGTCGAAAATGCTGACGGCGTTGCCGTTAGTGCCGAGGAGTTTGACACCACTCTCGATGTCGACCTGCTGGGCCAGAAAGTTACTGTGTATGTCCGCCTCAACAGCAGGAACGAGGTTGCCAAGCTTTACGGCAGCCCCGTGGCCACCAATGAGGAGACCATCTTTACGGTGAATTATAGCGACATCAAGGCGGCCTCCGGTACTGGTGCAAGCACCGTGTATACTTACACAACGGGTGGCAAGACATACACGACGACCACCGGCACAGCTCTGTACAAAGATTTTGTGCGTCAGACTACTGGACTCCCCGCCACTGCCGGCATCGGCAATGAGAGCCCCGCGAGGGTCTTTGTTGACAAGAACAACAACATCACCCAGATCTTTGCCACTGAGTATAAGTTTGCACAGCTCACTGTGTCCTCCACCCAGAAAGTGACTGTGAAGCCGACATTCGGCGGCGGCGCCAACATCCAGAGCAACAAGGCGAAGGAAGACTTTGTCATCGGCGCCGATCTGATTGAGAACAACGCCTATGTCCTGTACTCCGTGTTGGGCAGCAAGTACCGCCTGACTGCAGTCGAGGAATTGACGGGCTCGGTTACGTATATCCGGAATGACCAAGCTACGATCGGCGGCACGGCGTATTCGAAGGGCACCATCGCGGGCGCCGACACCGACTTCGCGTATGCCGAGCGCGGGAAAGAGAAAGTCTATTTTGTCTTCCGCGGCGCGCTGTTGGGCAGCCGGTCGGCCACTTCGTCCGATTCTGACAAGTATGCCGTGGTCATCCGCTCGACATACGACGGCGCTTTCACCGGCGACGGCGCGGCCAGCGTGTACCTCCTGACCGATGAGAACAGGAAGGTTGCCTACACCATCAACACGCTGTACAAGTTCGACAGTACAACAAAGGCGGACCTCAATGCAGATACGATCGGCAAGTGGACTGCTGGCAAGTACGAGGGTACTTATCCATATGATTCGGGTGGTGATCTCCTCGACGCTGCTGTCCTTTGGACGGGTGTGATTTGTAAGTACACGCTCACCGGCGAAGGTTCCAGTGCGAAGGTCAACCTGTGGCCGCAGGGAGTGACATCTCACAATGTAATAACCACAAAAGGTCAGTCGTATGTCGATATTGACGGTGGTGTTGGTAGAGTGTCGGCCACTACCAAGAGCGTAATTTTTGTGCAGTATAAGGGCAGCGATGAGTGGATTGCCTACAAAGGCAACGCATTGCCCACACTGCCTATTGCGGGATCTGCGAGCACTAACTTTCCTTTCTCTTACATCCAGAAGACGCGGACGAATGCGGATAACGACACCATTACAGTGGGCTATATCGATGCTCATACGGACGCAAATCCGGGTGACCAGGGTGATGAGATCATTCTGAGAGGTATTCTGACGTCCGCTGCGTATCTCACGCTGGACGATAACGGTGACGATCTGATCGGCTTTGATCTGTTTGTTGACGGCGCGTACAAGACATATTACGCCGACGGCGATGGGTTCAATCCCGCAGACATTAGCGGATACAAGGCTGGCATGGTGCTCACCGCGACGGTTGTGAACGACACCAAGCTGGGCGATGACAGCTACAAAATTGGCAGATATAAGATCGCAAATACAGCATCCAACAAAGACGTGCAAGCGTACGCCGGTTATGTCAGCAGTGTTGATGACAGCTTCCTGTATGTCGCCGATGCCATCACCGGCACCAGCGGTGCGGAGCTGGGTAAGACGCCGAAGTGGACTCTGAATGACGTCGGCAATCTGATTGGCTTCAAGTTCACGTCCAGCACGAAGGTCTATCTCCGTCAGGATGGTACAGAGGGTCGTGACGACGACTACGAACTGGCCGACAGTGGCGCTCTGGCGGATCTGGAAGACTACACTGTGAATAAGGCACAGGTTGTTGTAACCGTCAACGGCGGTGGCGCCGACAACAAGCCGCTTGAGATTATCGCGGTGTACGTCAACGACGACCAGTGGGAATTTTAAGCTCACTTGACTAAGCAATCTCGCAACAACAGCAACAAGAGGACCCGCGCTCCCAAAGGGCGCGGGTCCTCTTTGTCTGCGTCAGCATCGCACGGTGTCTGCGGGAATCCCCCCTTGACAAAAGACGCCTCCCTGGCTATAATAATATCAAACATTCAATCAGCCAAAGGAGATGCTCTGCGATGGAATACAAACGCCACGCGGAAGAAACTGTCCGCAAGCTCGCCGGCATGTTTGGGGCGGTGCTTGTGACCGGCGCGCGTCAGGTGGGTAAGACCACACTGCTGCAAAAGATGACGCGGGGTGTGACATACGTCACGCTGGACGATAAACTGCAGCTGACCGCCGCCGTCACACTGAGCGGTACTTTCTTTAAAGACCATACACCGCCGGTGTTTGTGGACGAGATTCAGGAACTGCTGAGCCGCCACTTGCGAAAGTCTTGCGCCGGATTTTTGGGGCAAGACGCGGAGGACGACCGCCGCAAGGCTTGGTGCCTTGCAAGGGAGGACGACAAAGTATTGCGTCAAAAAGACAAGCAAGAATCCGCAAGTGACGGCTTAGCAGTTCCTGAGTATGCGCCGGAGCTCTTCCCGCAGATGAAGATCATCATCGACAGAGAAAAGAAGAAGGGACTGTTCTACCTCTCTGGGTCCCAGCAGTTCAGAATGATGAAGCATGTGAGCGAGTCCCTGGCTGGGCGGCTGGGAATCTTGCAGCTGCCCGGACTCTCTCTGCGAGAACAGTCCGGCGTGGCCTTTTCCGTGCCTTTTTTGCCCACCGACGCCTATTTCTCGGCACGAAAACAAGAGGCAATGCCCATAGATTATGCAACAGTGTGGCGGACCATTCACCGCGGCAGCATGCCGGAGCTGTGCGCCCATCCCGATTTTGACTGGCAGATGTTTTATGCCGCCTATATCAAAACCTATATTGAACGGGATGTGCGCGATCTCGCGCAGGTGGGGGATGAGATCAAGTTTTTGCGATTCATGACCGCGGCGGCCGCTTGTACAGGCCAGCTGTTGAATGTGGCGTCGCTGGCGCGGGATGTGGACGTCAGCCCTCCAACGGCCGAACGCTGGCTGTCCATCTTGGTCGCATCACACCTCATCTACCTGCTTTCGCCCTATCACAACAACATCTTAAAACGCGCCGTCAAGACACCCAAACTGTATTTTCTGGACACGGGCCTCGCAGCCTATCTCACCCGGTGGAATACGCCGGAGGCCCTCAAGTCCGGCGCGATGGCCGGAGCGTTTTTTGAAACGTTTGTGGTGTCCGAGCTTTTCAAGGGCTATGCCAACGCCGGTGTGCTGGACCTGCCGCTCTACTTTTACCGGGACAAAGAGGGCCGTGAGATCGACGTGCTGATCGAAACGGACGGGACGCTGTATCCCCTCGAAATCAAAAAACACGCGGACCCGGATCGAAGAGATACGGCGCGCTTTGCCCTGCTGGACAAAATCCCAAACACAAAACGCGGACCGGGCGGGGTGATCTGCCTGTACGACAGCCTGGTCACGCTGCAGGATGCCGACCGAGCGATCCCGGTGCACCTGCTGTGACAACATGAGTTTTACATTGTTTTGTACTAGAAACCAGACCGGGTGCTTCAAAGTACCATAACATATGGTTTTTTTAAAGATTAATGCTTGACAGACCTCCCTATTCATAGTATAATTTGTA
>JAISCT010000069.1 GCA_031265355.1 Oscillospiraceae bacterium
TTCAGCCGTTCAAACATCAAATCCACGGCGTTTTGGTATGTCTCATCTTCCTCGCGAACCTCCATCGCGTTGATGAACCTGACAAGCGTGTTCATATTCTTTTCCTCCGGCCGCCCCTCATAGTGAATGTAGCCGATAAGGGCGCAGTACAGCAACACTTCTGCTTTGACCCAAAAATCCTCACCGCTCTTGGCGTCCTCGCCCTTCGTATTTGCAATAAGAGCCGTGGTGAATTTCAGTATGTCCTTCTCGCCCCGAATGTACACGAACGGGTTGTAGCGCATCGACTTTTTGAAGTCAATCGTGTTCAGAACCTTGATTTCATAAGGCTGATACACGATTTTGCCATTCTTGCCGCGCACAATCTCCGTAACGTCGTTGCCGTTTTTGTCTTTCAGCGGCTTGCCGTCCTTGCCGAGCTTCTTCCGTAATTTCGGCCCTCCGCGCTGCAAGAGCTTCCCGCACTCGACCAGAATTTGGCCTTTCGGGTCGGTAATGCAATACGAGCTGTGGAGGTTCATAAGGTTGGGCTTCAGCCAGAACCTCGTCTTGCCGCTGCCCGAACCGCCCACAATCAGCACGTTTTTGTTCCGCGCGTGTTTGGGATTCTTTGGCCTGCCGTTGAGCATCAGGCTTTCGCTTGCCGTCAGACTGATGTTGTTGTCGGGCTTAGGGTCAACGAACGGCTCAATGTCGGCCTTGTTGCCCCAACGGGCTGAGCCGTACTCGCGGTCTTTGCGCCATTTGCGGGCGTTATGCTTCTTGTACAGAACCGCCGCGTAAACCGCCGCCGCGCCGATCAGTCCGATCAGCAAATCGAACGTATCGAAGGACGGCGCGGGGCGGGCGATTGTTGTATTAAGCGTCGCTGTCGTGGCAATGAACTTGTGGAGCATATCGCGCCCCGAAGCAAGCCTGTACGCCTCGCCGAGCTTGTCGAACAGCCAAAACAGGAACACATACGGCAGATTGGGCAACGCGAACCGCTTAATTTTACTTGTGTCTATCACAATTCATGCCCTCCCTTGCTCCGATTCCTGACAGGGGCGGCAATGCTTTTCGCGGCTTCGATAAACTTCTCCAAGCTCGCGATGACAGAGGGCTTGCGCTCTTTTTCGCGCAGCGTGATTTTGCTGTACTCGCCAAACGCCGCCGTGAGCGCGTCCGCGTCCTTCGCCTTGAAGAACACGAACCATTTGGGCGGAGCTTCGGAATCGTCGCGTTTGAGGGCGAAGTCAACATTGTACTTTCGGGCGGTCTTTTGGAATGTGCCGATGTTGTCACCGCTGATTTCAATGTTGGACAGGCTCGCGCCCTGTTTCGTGAGCGACTTTATACTCTGCTTGCCTTGCTTGGATTTGGGGGACGCCCGCGCCTGTTGCAAAAACGCCCGCATAGCCTTTGCGAGCAGCCGCCCCGTTATCTTCACGCCTTTGACGGAGAGCGCGACGGCTTTTTCGTTTACTTGGTCTTGCATAGCGCCTACACCTCCGTTTCGACAGAGGTATCGTATTCCGCGCAAACTGTATCGCTAAAATCCAACAGCTCACGGTATTCTGCGGCCATTTTTGCGGCGGCCAAGAATTGCCGGATAAACTTCACGCCCTCCTTTTCATAAAAGCCTAAGCGGACAATCTCCTCGCCGTTTGCGTCGGTTTCGCGCCGCCCATAATTTTCTATTTTCTCCCTTAACCCCTTCGCTTCTTCGGCAATGCTTCCCTCAAAATCTTCCTCGTTGCCTTTTAGGGCTTCAATCAGAAGATTGCAGGCATCCACATCAAGCGTAACGCGGATTGGAAATTGTTTTGCATAAGACATAATAAATCCTCCTCCTAATATTTGGAATTCGTGCTTCAAGAACGCTCGTCGCGTTTTCTTGGCTTATCGCCCGGCGCTTTCGCGGCGTTTGTCGCGGCGACCTCTTTTTGCGTCGCCTCAAGCTCGTCGAGCAAAGACACCTTTCGCGGCTGCGGCGGTGTTGCCGGGCTTAATTCGCGCTTGTACGTCTGCGCGTGGTACGGGTGCAGACTGGTGAGCGTGTCGTTGTTCCCGCCGCCAATCCCGCATACCGCTATGCCGTCCTTTCCGCGCACCAAAGCGCCGAAAATGTATTTCTTGTCCCAATTATACAGCGTCTCCATCGTGTAATTGCCGCCGACGAGCTTTCTGACAGCCGCTTCCGTCATCGGGATTTCAACGGCTTGCAAGTCCTCTCCGTACTTCGCAGCGAGAACGTCAATCTTCGGCCTTGGATTCGGCACGGCTTCATATCTGTTGCCTACTTTCGCCGCCTTTTCGGAGAACTCATCGTTGTGGTAATATTCGCTGCCGATTTTCGTGTGCGCCTCGTCAATCCAGCGGCACTTGCATATCAATTCCTCGCCGTTGTAAGCGACTGTGATTTTAATGCTGTCGCCGTCTTTAACCGTGAACAGCGGTTTATGGCCGCTGTCCCGAAACACAATCTCTTTCCGAACGTCTTCCATTTCTTTCACCTCTGATTTCTGCGTGATTTGTAAAAATTCATTCCAGTCCTTGCCCTGCTTTGGCAGCTCTCGAATGGCTGAAACGTCCCATGCTTCCGCGATTTTGTCTGCGCAAGCGTTGCCCGACGCGTCGTTATCCGTGCAGACGGTGATGTTCGTAATTTCCTTATGAACATCGAGAAACCGCGTCAGCGCCGATAACGCCGTGCCGCCCAGCGACAACCGATAGCCGTCAACGTCGGGGAAAAGAGCCATGTGGCTTAGCGCGTCGATGGGCGATTCAAAGACGATAGCTGTCTTGCAGCCGCGCTCATTCGGCGGCAGGCAGAAACCGAATTTTTTATCGCTGCCGTCCGCGTCTCGCTTGAAACTGCCGACCGTGCCGCGCAAAGCGGCGAATCGAGCTTTGCCGCTCTCGTCACGTCCTACAAAACAGGCGTTGTGATGGATTGCCGTTTCATAAAGGCAACCGCGCCGGATAGCGTCAAGAATCAGGGACTTATCAATGCCGCGGCTTTCGAGATAGGCGATAGCCCGGTTGTTGTCGCAGTTTCGCGGTGGCAAATTGAACTGGCTCCTTTCCGGCGGATTGTTGGCGGCGGTTGGTTCCAATGGGGCAGTGGGCGGTCTTGCTTTCGGCGGGATTGGCCAGGCTTTTGGAATGGTGTATGAAGCGGAACAATCATCGCCCGCCAAATGCCGTACTGCATCCACAAAACTGTACCCGTTGATTTTTATGAGGTAATCAATGATGTTGCCGCCAATGCCGTGGCTGTGCCAATGCCAAAGATTATTGCTCACTTCCAGCGAATTGTGGTCGGGATCGCGACGGTAGTAGGCATTGCCAACGCGCTTAAAGTTATCGCCCTCGTGAGAGAGCAGATAATCAAGCAACGGCATGGCTTTCGCCCGTTCAATCTGCTCTTTGCTCACTCCCGCCATCCGGCTTCTTCCCCCTTTCTCCGTTTAATGCGCCCCGACGCATCACACTCGTCGCGTAAGTCCCGAAACTCGCACTCAGACCGTCCGCAGCCGTGGGCGCTGCTATGTTTCACCGCCGCGTCACTGATGAAATTGGCGCAATATCGGCAGTCCAAGTCGGATAAATGATAAGCGAACTTGTTGTAAATACGGGTGTTTTTCGTGGCATTGGTTAATTGGCTCATAAGATGGTCGCTCCTTCGAAATTCTGAGTAAAAGCAAAAAGCTGCCCGCTCTCCCGCAGTTGGGAAAACGAGCCGCTCTAGTTTTTCGTATTCAGTTTGTTTACATTTTCCAAAAGCTGCCCCGTGAGTTTTGCCGCCTTGACCGACAGGACGACGGTCTTTTCGCTTATTTGTTTCTGCAATTCTTAACCGCATTCTTACCCACCCAAGCCCTGAGCGTTGAACATGTGTTTCTCCCCGTTGTTAAATGTGACTTCAATTGAGTATGGGTACGGCTTGATGGTGTACTGGATCGCCTTCGCCGACACCGGGCGCAAATGCGATTTCTCGCACTCCCGCGCTTCTTTGTAGGTATCAAACGTATGGAGGCATTTGGCGCACTTGAGGTAGGTTATAGGCATAACTCACCTTCCGCGCTCCCGCGCCCGACAACCTAAATCTTCAAGGCGATACTCGAAACAGTCATAAATTCTTGTGAACTGGGTCATTCCGATCCCTCCTAAATTTTTTGGCACAATGAAAAACACCCCCTCGCGTTCCCAATCCTTGTGGGTTGGGAACGCGAGGGGGTGTCTGTGATCCGCCGCTATTTCCTCTTAATGGCGATACTGATGTTCGAGTAATCAAACTCAGTGTGCGCGAGTACCAAACATCTGAGGATATACATCATGGTTTGCGAGCTGTAATATGTTTCGATATACATATCCTCACAGATTTTCAGCGGCCTCCGCATACCTGAATCGCTCGCGGACAGGATTCTTTGAATTTTGCCGTAAACCTTGTCGCGCAGGTACATCAGACGCTCATGCTGTTCGCTGTCGCACCGCGCCAGGATTATGCCCACGACCTGCTGCCATGTTTTCACATTCACTCGTTCGTCACCGAACAGGACGGCTGACGGTTCCTTGCCGATGAATAGGCTTGAATGAATCTGAAGTGGATAGATCAATTCAAAAGCCGCATTCATCCCGCCACCCTCGCTTTCCAGTCTGCCAGCAGACCAATTATTACCGTCTCCATCTGTTTGGGCGAGTATTCCGGCGGGAAAAATCGCCGGAACCGCAGGGAACCTGCCGGCTCGCCTTTGTGTAGCTTTTTGTCCTCTGAGAGTACCGCGTCAATAGTCTCGGTGGTAAGCGTCCCGTCTTGCTTCAGCTTTTTCAGCCGAACAGCTTGCGAGAGCGAGGGTTTGACCTCGTACCGCGCCATCGCGTCCGCGACGGCGGTCTGCTCCGGTATGGACAGATATGACAGTTCCACGGCGGGGTTGAACGCGAGTTTATTCGCGTCAACTTTGTCGAGCAGGGCGTCAATCAGTTCGGTAAGCCGGATATAGCGGAAGATTTGGTTTTTCTTCTCGCCGGTTTTCGCCTCCATAACCTGATACGAGTGCTGTCTTCCCCTGACGCCGCTGTGGTTCAGCGCTTCCATTTCTATATGATACGCCCACGCCTTTTCGCTGGGCAGAATCCGCTCCCTGTGCAGGAGGTTGGAATCGACCATGATGATGGCGGCTTCATCGTCCGTGAGTTCGCGGATTATGACGGGCAGATTCGCTTTTCCAGCCAGTTCACACGCTCTCTTGCGGCGGTTGCCGACGAGCAGCTCATAGCCACCGTCCGCTCTCGGACGGACAAGTCCCGGCTCTCGGACGCCGTATTCCTTAACGCTTTCGGCAAGCCGCTCCATCTCCGCGTCGTCGTTGATTTGAAACGGGTGGAAGTCAGGCGGGAACAGTTCGGGGAGCGGCAGTTCAACGATTTGCTCGCCCCGCATGGTCAAGACCTTGCCTGTTGGACTGAAAATGTCATCAAATCCCGCGAGGGCGAGGGTTCCGGCTGTCTGATTACGCGGCATAACCAAGCACCCCCTCCGCGAGCGCGGCATACGCCGCCGCGACCTTACCGTTCGGATCATGCTTAAAGATACTGATTCCGCGAGCCGACGTTTCGGCGGCACGGACAGAGCGCGGGATATATTCGCTGAAAATACGGATGTTGCCGCCGTATGCGTTCTCAACGAGCGAGATAATTTCCCGCGTAAAGTTCGCTCTGCGGTCTACCATCGTCAGCAGTATGCCCTCAATGGAGAGTGCGGGATTGATTTGCCGCCGTATCTGCGCGATGCTTTTCAGCAGAAGCTCCAGCCCTTTCGCGTCCAGAAATTTTGGCGCGACGGGAATGATCACGCTGTCCGAGGCGGCGAGTGCGTTTACGGTCAGCAGGTCAAGGGTCGGCGCGGTATCAATTAAGATGAAGTCGTACAGCGGCTTCACTGCTTCGATATACCGCCGTAACACGGTTTCCCGCCCGATGAGCGGCGCGAGAGCCAGTTCGATACCCGTCAGGCCGTCGCTGGCGGGGAGCAAATCCACGCCCTCAGCGTGGTGAATGATTCCGTCCGTGGGACTGAAATCCGTTTCGCTGATGATGCGGTTCATGGCTGTAGCGAGCGTGAACTGGAGTTTGTCCGGTTCCTTCACGCCGAGACTCACGGTGAGGGAATGCTGGCTATCCGCGTCTATGACGAGCGTCTTTTTGCCCTTGCGGGCAAGTCCCACGCCAAGGCTTGCGGCGGTCATTGTCTTACCCACGCCGCCCTTTCTGGCTCCGATAAAGATTGTTTTGCCCATGAAAATCCTCCTTCATTTTCGCGGGGCAAATTTAGTGTTTATTTAACGTCAGAGTTTTTAAGCGGCAAATTTGTCCCCGTATATTGGTTGGCATAGTGTTGGAAAAGGACTACGCCATGCCCGCAAACCCTTGATACGACTGAGTTCTTTGGGTTTAGTGCTATTATACACTACGGGGATCACCCCCGCTTACGCGGGGAACACAACGAATTCGGTCTGTTTTGTCTCATCATTAAAGGATCACCCCCGCTTCCGCGGGGAACACCACCGCCGTATCTTCCTGAAAAACCGTCAGATGGGATCACCCCCGCTTACGCGGGGAACACTTTTGGCCTGCGTCTTGTCTGTCGGCCACGTTAGGATCACCCCCGCTTACGCGGGGAACACAAGAACTTGAAAATGCTTCTTCAAAACGCCATAGGATCATCCCCGCTTACGCGGGGAACACCTTCCTTTCGTTTCAAAACATTTGTTATCCCGGGGATCACCCCCGCTTACGCGGGGAACACTATATAGTAGGGCACGCAAAAGTAGATACCTTAGGATCACCCCCGCTTACGCGGGGAACACGTGCTCATGCTTGTAGCAGAGTCCGCACGGACAGGATCACCCCCGCTTACGCGGGGAACACAGGGCCCGTAGGGTGTCTAGCATTTTTTGCGCGGGATCACCCCCGCTTACGCGGGGAACACAGGAGGAAATAAAAATGACAAGCACAACGACAAGGATCACCCCCGCTTACGCGGGGAACACGCTGCCTCCGACACATCTCAACCTACTCTTGGAGGATCACCCCCGCTTACGCGGGGAACACCTAGGCCCCTGATTGTTGTGCTTGTCATTTTTAGGATCACCCCCGCTTACGCGGGGAACACTGTATACGTGCGTGGCTTTTCCCAGTCCGAGAGGGATCACCCCCGCTTACGCGGGGAACACTACAGCGGATTGTGTGTGCCGCCGCTGTACAGCGGATCACCCCCGCTTACGCGGGGAACACACTAAGAAAACCCTTGTGTCATCTACACATCCAGTATCCAGAGCGCCGAAATTCATTTACTTTTCTTGTTACAAAACCATCGTGCTGTCATCCCAATTTCATCAGCTCTTCATATAATCGCTTTACCGTCAGGCAGTCATCATACCCACGGTGTTCCCCGCTTCGCTCGATTCCGAAATGCTCCGCAAGTGTTCCGAGCTTGTGGTCGACAACATCTTTTACTCGTCGGCGAGCCAATACAAGCGTATCAATACACCGGTTTACAGGCAGCGGCAGTCCCATTTTTCTGCAGGCATTTCTCAGAAATCCTATATCAAAATCCACGTTGTGAGACACAATCGGCAAATCACCTGTAAATTCCGCGAGCTCACGCATGATGTCAAACGGGTCTCTGCCACTGTGCCTGATTTCTTCGTCTGTAATACCTGTCAGTTTAGAAATCGCCGGCGGCAGCGCTACCTCAATCGCAAGTATTTGCTTAAACACCGCGGTCACCTCACCGCTTTCGACTCGGAGCGCCCCAATTTCTACAATCTCGTCTTTTGAATGATCCAGACCGGTCGTTTCTATGTCGAGAACTATATACTCCGCCTCACCTCGTAACAGCGAGGCGCCCTTTTCCGCTGACCCCCGCAAAACGGCGTGACTGGAAAAACGACGTGCTCTGTGGTTTTTCGCCGCATTTGAAAATCCCGGTTTCAGCCGTTCTTCTCCAGACATATGTGTATCAAACGGGCGAAACATAAGTGTCAACCCATCAAAATCCCGAATCTCCCAACGGTTATTGTGGACACGAAATTCCAACCCTTGCTCGTTTTTCGCGGGATAGACGAGTACCGCACGGCCAGACTTGGCGTTTTCAGTGACCCTCTTCCAGAGCTCGTCGCGTACGCGTGCGCTGACACTGCCCACATAGACATTTGTGTCGATTTCAAAAAGCCATCGCGTGAGATCCCCGCGAAGTGCATTTGGACAATCAGTAAGTGACAATACCATCATCATGAATAACTCTTTCCGCTTTCAACTTCACCAATCCTGTCGTCCCATAGACGTAATATCTCAACCTCTGGCTCGTCCTCCGCTGCAGATTCTTCAAGTAACAACAGACGAATATCTTTCACACACCGCTCAAGAATCCGCCCGTCTGCAATCTTGTCACGCACAGCGCGTCTTGTTTTGCCGCCGATGTCGCTGTCGCCGTCGCTGTCGGCCGCCATCTCAAAAGCCACAGGAATTGTAATATCTGCCTTATATAAATCTGCGATGTCGTATACGAATGAGCGTTCATGACCAGTGTGCACAAACCCCAAACCAGGCGAACAGCCAAGCGCCACAATTGCGCTGTGACACAACCCATAAAGACAGGCGTGAGCTGCCGACAGCGCCTGATTTACCGCGTCACCCGACTCAAAATGATCAGGGTCATACTCGCGACCATTCCACGGAATGCCCGTGCACTTCGACATTTTTCGATATACGGCGCGTACACGTGCGCCTTCGCGTCCGCGAAGCTGCTGCATTGTCAGCTTTGAAACATCTTCACCGGGAAACCTCATGGTATACATCTCCCGTGCCACGGCGGCGCGGCTTCGCACATTGCTCACAAGTTCAGCCTGCCGAATGAGAAACCGTGCGGAATGTGTGAGCGGACGCCCATGCGCGTAATACCGCACTCCGCGCTCCCCAAGCCAGACAACAGATGTTCCGGAATCGCCAATGAGCTCCATGGCGCGATGTGATATATCCGTTCCCGGCCCAAGCATGAGCACCCCAAGTGACGCCGCCGGAACATGCACTGTTCCGCGCGCATCCGTCAGCGTAATGGCGCCGTCTTGTCTGTTGATTTTACTGTGTTCAACATATAAAAACGAGAGACGGTCACGCATCTGCGGCAATGCCTGGAGCCCTGCTTTTTCAAGCCCGGAGATATTACTGTTCATTGGCATTGCCCCTTGCAAGTGTCAAAAGTCCGCAGCCATAAGCCTTCGCCCGTCCGATGCCATCGGTGAGAGCATCGCGGAGAATGGTCGCATCTGTTACCGTCAACACACCTTCAAAAGCCACAGTTTTGATTTCCACAAAACTCCCGTCCGCTTTCCGAAATCGTTTCCACCCTTCAGACACTGCATCAAACGCTCCGTCTTGGAGCGAAAAGCCGCACTTCTGGGCCTTTGAGCGAAGCCATCCGCGCTGATGTTCTGGTGTTTGATGCGCAACAATTTTCTTCACGCCATTTTCTATAAACCTATGTACAGGATTTGCAAGGAGTCGAAAACGCATGGCATCGTCTTCATGAATTCGAGTAAGTACTGGTGTGTAATCACGTGTTTCACCGGCACTTTCAGGCAAACAGAATTGCCTTTTTATAGATAATAAATTCGGTGGTACCGCGCTTACTATCAGCAAATATACCTTTCCGCATAACATGTCAATTCGCCAAAGTGGATGCCTTCGTTCACCATCAAAACAACGCTCAAGCGCTCCGTGCAGTACAGATGGCGATGCAAGTGCACGGAGCGTTTCACGTCGCGTAGCGTCCAATTCAATTCGTGAAATATACATCATGGCATCTCCGATTCTTTAAACCAATCTATTTCATCTTCAATTTCACCAATTTGCTTTTCTGCGGAGATTTGTTCCACACAACGGAAGCCGTATTCGCGCCGTATTTGGCTGAAACTTACGGGTACATCACGAACCAAATAAACACCATCGCCATCATAAGAAATATATTCCCATCCGGCGTCGGTTCTCAACGCGTCAAGCAACGACTCTTTTACGATCCCGAGCGCGACTTTCCCCTCAGGCGGACAACTTCTTCTTCCCAAAAATAGGGGAAACGCCGGTCGACGTAATGCCGCGTCAATATCATGGAGAAGAGCTTCTACTCCCTCCAACCCCGCCGTAAATTTTGCATCCGCCAGGTAGTACCGATTTGTAACATAGGCTGTTTTCCCACTCTTCGCCGTATGATAGTCACGCAACAATACACCCGGCCTGTCCACGCGCACACCAAATTTCAGGGAAGAAAGCTCATGTATTTTCTCTTTGTTCTCGCGTGAAATACCTATAGCGGCCGCACACAAACCGATGACCCCGCTCTTCGTAGGAACACGCTCAGTGCCGCGTCGGTCGAATTTGCTGCCGACTCCCCAAGACTGGAGCGGCGCAGCCAGCCTAAGAAGTATGGTCATTTAAGTATTCCTCAATTTTCTTGGCAAGAGCATCCAGCTTGACCTTTTCTACCGTCGTACCAAGCGCAGCAAGCACATCAGGCGCACCGAGCGCGGCACCCACAACAAAAGACTTTTCCGGCTCCGCAAGCCAATCCGAATATGTCTCATTAACCTTTTTAATCAGCTGTTCGACAGAGCCCGCAAAGTATCCATTTTTAGGCTTCACCGGATTTTCAAAAGCACCAACAAAGTTTACCGGCTGATCCCCCCGAATTGTGACAAGTACCGCATCGGGAATCGTACGGTTTGCGAAGGTGTTTTGCTTACCTGTTGGCATAGCCCGTGCAAATACGTCCACAAAAGTACCTACAGCCTTCGCCGTGGCGGCGCCGAGTTTTCTCTGCAGATCATGCACCGCCACAGTCGCGTAGCGATACAGTGTCGATGAGTTGAACTCTACCGTGCCGATCATCCCCGCTCCAGCATCGGTTTTTTCTTCAGCTGGAAAGTCGTCTACGGCGGTAAAATAGTCAAATTCATTTTCGACCTTATGCGTTGAAATTGCATGCGCAACCTGCGTTGTCGCATCTGTATTCAGCCCTGGATCGTCCGCAACCATTCGTCCAAACAGCGCGACGTCAATAGCAGGATTATCGGTCAGCGCCTTCTGCGCTTTTGGATCCGTTCCTTTCTTCTTTTGCATGTCTTTGGCGTCGCTTTTCAGAATTTCATCCTCGACAACGAGTTTTGCGAGTGCTTTCGCCTGCGATACGCTCATAAAGAACAATGGCGCATCCTTTCCGGCTTTCGTGCTCTTTTCCTGAAGACCAGCGAGCTGCAATACTTTTTCTGCATCCGTCTTGACGGCAGTTTTGTCATACTCCGGGTTCAGCGCATAGATTTCTTTCGCGACCATATCTGCGATTCGCTTCGTGCGAACGCCGACTTCGTTCTCGGCAAGCTCCTTACTGAATATATCTCGCACAGCCTTTTTCCACGACTGGCTTGACACACGCGCGCGCGTTACACCGCCATAAACCGCCGTTTTGGGCGCTCCGACATCGTCCCGGTTTATGCAACTCGGCGGCACTGTCTGGAGTATGTGGATGTCGATATAAAGCCTATTATTGTTCATTGCGTTTTTCCTCCTCTTCATTATTCGTCATATCTGCATTTTTGTTCCTGTAAAAGTCGAGGCCCCACTGGCGGCGCACATCATCACGAGTTTTCAGAAAATGAAACCAGTACAGATCCTCCGCGAGCGCAGGATAATCGAGCGGTATTCCCTCAGCCCTCAGCAGCTGTACAAATCCGCGCAGATGCTGAGCAAACTCCTTTGTACTATCCGAGGCTGCCGCGTCAACAAATCTTCGCCGCACAGGTCCCTCGCCCCACTGATCGCCATCGCGCGCTGACGCGAGCTTACGCGCTGCAGCGCCCAGCGATATGCCCGAAATGCTCATTGGCGACTGCTTCACGTCGCTGCTCTGCTGATGTAACGCGTAAAGCGTGATCGCCGTATATATCGCGTTTTCCTCCGCTATCTGTCTGGCGTGGTCGCTGGAGAGCTTGTCAGGCACATCCGCAAATACCAATCCCCAAAGCGCCGGTATGCTCCACGGCGGTTTTCCCACCCCGCGCCTCAGTTTGGCAAGCGATGCCCGCGCTACGGACTCTCCACGCTGTGTGAGCGTTTCAATCTTCCTCTTTACACATCCAGACACAAGCCTTGCTTCCCATGCTTTGTTCAATTTTCATCACTCCTCATATTCGCAAAGATGTCGCGGCGAGGAAATAGCCGTACGCCCGCGGCGAGCTGTTTTCGCCTCGTCCCACAAATGCCTTCATTCCGGCGGCACTGAACAACTCCTCTCCAAGCCTTCGGACAATCCGCTGTGCGGTTTCCCGCCACTCGTACGATTTATTATCCATGTCGTCCTGTTTCGGATCAATACTCTCCAACCACCGACGGAATGGCATATCGAGGCGAAAGTACGCCTGTTCACGGGCAGAATCGCGTTCTCCCGCACCGTCTCCACCACTCGCTTTTGCGATTTTTGCGGCGAGTTCACCGACAGCATATGCCCATTTTTCGGTAACTTCAAGTTCGTCGATTATACGATATCCCCAACCTTCCTGCCCGCCATCGAGCCTAACGAGCAGTGCCATGTTGAATGTAAGCGAATCGGCAAATGTATCTGTAACTGCAGCTTGCATGCTACCATATTTGATGCCGGTCGTTCCAAACGAGATTACCGCTTTATCCAAAGTTCCTTGGTCCTTCAGGTAGGCGAGCCAAGAGATCACACCCGGACGGCGTGCTCCATCTATTGGTGCTATTAATGCTGAATAATCACGCCACAACTGCCTACTTGCATGATGACGACGAGGACTGTATTCCGGCGGTGCATTTTTTTTATCTTTATTTGAGTGATACCACGCCGCCATCGGCTCCACAAATGCATTCACCGGTGAACAGAAATCACCACTGACAAATCGATATGAAACAACATGACCATTTTGCTGTTTCAATAAAACCAATCGTGATTGCAAAGTATACAGTTCTGAAAGATTGTCCGGTGTTCTTATGGAGCGATGCTCACGCGTCCTCTGTTCAAGCCAAGCCGGTTTTTCTTCGTTCCACGGGCTACCATTGTCGAGTAATACAAAATTCAATACAAGCGTCTCAAAAAAATTGTCGCCCGTGGCGTATATCTGCCCGAACTTACCGAGCCAACCCGTTCCCGCAGTTCCTGGATCGCCGTGCTTCTTTCCATGCTGTTCGAGTTTCCCAAATGATTCTGCATAAGCAACAAAATAGATAAGCCACCGCGCCGCTTCAGCATATGTAATCGATACTTTCCCATCGCCGGAGCGAGGTGGAAATAGTCGCGGTTTATTTTCACTCTCCGCCAACTCTCCTATCAGTTTTGACACAGGAAATGGACCGAACACTTCGTCTATCATATCAACAACTTTCGCCTGATAAAACGGTGTCTCATCGTGGAACAGCCAAAACCGCTCTTCATACTTTTCAAGATAGCGTTCAATCCGTTCACACGGAAACGCACCGCGGTCCCACAATGCACCCCACAGTGCAAACGCGCCGTCAATTTTATCGTCTTCGTTGTCCGGCAGCTCATTGCCGTCGATATCTCTTCCACCAAGCGCCGCATGGAGAATCGCGAGAAGCAGCCGCAGTACAGCGATGTCCTGCGTCGGAAGCTCACCCGCGAGGGCTCGCAGTTCCGACGCACGCCGAAAAATCTCGATAAGCGATAATGCCTCCGTCTTTCCATTCAGTGTCATTACAAGGATCCATTTCTCACGCAACAGATTGAACTCTTTCACAGGGCAAATCAACCCCTTTCTACAGTAAAGCAAGTTCGTTTTCTCTGTCTTTACAACATCAAACCTACCACTCGCTCACACGGAAACTGCACCATCAATTCCAGTCGATATCCTCGTGCCGCACACAATCGCCTTGCCGAAAGGCTTCTCGCCCTATCTCAATGGCCTCTATTTCGTTGGATGTCGGCGTATCCTCAGGAATGAATTTTGAAAGCACATGATAAAGAACATCAAATTCGGAAGCATCCACTATATTAATGAGATCGTGAAGCTGTTCACGGCTTACATTCATACGATAACTCCTTTCATTTTTTGTATGCCTCTCCACGCGAGAGAATGTTTGTAATCTTAATGTCTTCTCGCATATCAAACAATATTCGCCAACCACCAACACGCAACCGATATGCATATAGGAACCCCGTTAATTTTTTCACGTCACCAGCCGGCAGCTTTTCAATAGCCGCTTTTATTCGTTGTTTTGTATGGATATCCATGTGAGAGATGGCCCTGACAGCCGGTCTTGAATACGTGACAATCATGCGTCACCCCGTTTTCTTATATGCATTTATACACATCGCCGCAAGTATCACCCCCGCTTACGCGGGGAACATTGGTAAATACATACAAATCACTGGATCACCTCCGCTTACGCGGAGAACAATCTGCAACGCACCAGTTATATATATACATATCACATTATTATAATACCATGGTTAAATTCTTATGTCAATACCCTTTTCATGCTTTCCACAAATTTCTGTGTATTTTTACATTTTCGCCCAACTCAGTCCATTGTCTCTATCGTACAAGACGTAATATCCGCCAAGTGCCGTCTCATCGTTTTCGTCAAACACAAGAAACAGCTCTCCCGCCAGCCACGACGAGGTCTGCCACTGCGGGAACTTCTTGAGGCACAGTTCTTCAAGCTCTTTTATGCACTCAACTGTTGACAGCACAACGGGAAGTCGTATGCTCTGCCGCGCAAGATGACGCGCCGTCTCCTCGCTTATATCGTGTTCTGGGAGCGCCACACCGTCAGTTGTTGTAAGTTTTCCACCATGTTCAAAAACAGCGAGGACCTCAATTGCCGAATCTGTGTCACGCACAGCGCACTCACCACGTTTGCCCGACGGATCGTCCGGGACGTCGGTGCTCAGCCAATCGACAATCGTCGCATCTTCTCTGTCCGACGGATTTGCTATCTTGAAATCTCCAGCCTTTTTTCTTTGCATCACAATCTCCGCGTCCCAAAGCGCATACAGCGACTCGTCGCCACCACCGTCATAAGCCGCTTCCACGAGTTCCGGAATGTCGCGCGGGAGCGCGACGTTGTCCGGTAGAAGCTCGCGCGTGCGAGAGAGAAGATACTCTCCGTAAACCTTGACGGAGCCCTCGTCAAAGTCCTCATCCAGTTCAATCCCCGTCACATAGCATACCGGTTGTGAAACCGCTACTGGACGCACGCGTCCCGCGTGGCGATGAAGCCGTCCGATTCTTTGTAACAGTAAGTCCATCGGACAAACATCCGTTATGAGTACGTCGAAGTCAATATCCAGTGACTGCTCCAACACCTGCGTTCCGACGACGATCAACCTCTGCGGGCGCTCTGGGTTGTCGGTGGGCTTACCGAGTTTCTTGAGAAGCTCTGCTTCACGCTTGACGCGCTCCGCCGCTATCAACCGTGAGTGTATGAGCAGCACATCATCGTCCCCGAATTTCTCCCGCAGGCGTTTTGCGAGACTTTGCGCCCTTTTTACCGTGTTTACGATCACCCCCGCCACTCCGCCGTCCAACAGTAACGCCCCAAGCTTGTCCGTTATATTGTCAAACCCGAGCCTGTTGACCGCGATGACTGTATCCGAGTCCTCCTGTTCAACCTCGCACTGCCAAACGCCGTCACCGTCGGTGTATGTAATCAGTGGATACGCACGATTGTTCGCGATTTCGACGCCGAATTTCGGCACTCTGTCACCGCGATACGCCGAAATAACCGACGCACGTTTCGCACCTGTGAGCGTCGCGGAGAGCACGATCACAGGCACACCATAAGCACCGAGCCAACGGAGCGCCGTTTCAAGGTATCGGCTCATATACGCGTCATAGGCATGGCATTCGTCGATGATCACAACCTTTTCGGCAAGCCCGAGATGCCGTAGCATCAGATGCTTCATCTTCAGCGCGGCAAGCAGCACTTGATCGATCGTACCGACGGCAAAATCAGCAAGCATCGCGCGCTTCCGACCGGAAAACCATGCGTGAACACCCACTTGGCCTCTTTCTCTGTTGACATCCAAATCGTTTCCAATATTCGAATCATCACCGAATTTTGGCAATTTTTGGTATTTTTCATTGAGCCACGATTTGCCGTGTACAAGCTCCACGCTATGCGCCATGCCGTCGTCAAAGCTGTTAATCCAATGCAAAAAACGCGGGAATATACCGTCCGATGTCGCCTGCGTTGGTAGGGCGAAGAATACGCCACCGCGCCCGGCTTTATGTGCGAAAATCTCCGCCGCCGCAAGCGCCGCTTCCGTTTTGCCCTTGCCCATAGGCGCCTCAATGACCATCATGCCGGGAATGTGGATATTCACTGCGATGTCCGCCACGGCTTTTTGCATCGCATTTGCTTGATGAAAGCCAAAACGCTCCATGTATACGTCAGGATGCACATATGGACTGTCAGCAATCCACGGCTGGGTAAACGTGAGCACATCGAATGCATTTCTCGCGCGGTCTGCGGAGTCGAGCTCGATTTCCGCGTCAATCGAAATCAAGGGAAAATAACATTCGTTCGAGGCAATCCAATCCGCCATGATGACAAGTCCGACAAGTAAGACCTGCGCGGCGGGCTTTGGTTTCGATAGATCCTTGGCGGAGCTCATACCCGCGAGCTTCAACGCCCATGTGACAATCTCCTGCTGCGCGGCCTCCCAGCACCGGTGTCCGCGTCCATAGTTATTCCTATGTGAACAGTAGGTCTTTTTGTAGCCAGCATTTGACGGCTTGCCGTGATGGGCACCCACGATGACTGCAATGTGCTTGGCGTACTCCATATTCTCCAAGAGCACCTGCGAGGCGAGCGCATGCGGCGTCGCCGACGGGTCTTTCATCGGCGGCCACTCATACCCCATAAAACGCAGCCTTTCACATATCCGCTCGTCCAAGTCTCGATTTTTCGGATATGTCTCCTTCTTCTGAAACGCCGGCGTCGCTTTGCCGAGATCATGCACCGCCGCAGTAAAAATGCACAGCGCCCGCGCCGCGGACTCATCGCACTGGCAAGCTTCTGCGACGCGTTTTTTGACCCCGTCCGTGATATGCCTGTCCCACAGCAATTTCGCCGTTTCGGCGGTGTCCGACAAATGAACCTGGAGCGGCAACCACTGCATACCGCCGCCGCGTGACTTCTTCGCCCAGAGTACCCCGAGCGGAACGCCGCCCTGCGCCACTTCACACACAGCACTGCCTCCCTTTTACCCCGCAGTAGCACAGTTCTTGCCACGGAATATACGTCGCCTTAAAATATGTCATATGCCGTTATGTTGTTTTGCTGTTGTGACCACGAATACGAATACATCAACACGTCTGATTGGCAAGACCCTACACTCTCTCCAGTAAACACACGCTCTCCACATGTGACGTGCGAGGGAACATGTCCACGGCGGTGCAACGGACGGGGGCGTAACCAAGCGACGCGAAACGGGCAAGGTCACGGGCCAGCGTCGCGGGGTCGCAGGAGAGATAGACGACGCGAGCCGGCGTCATCTGCGCGATGGTTTCGATCAGCGCAGCCTCCAGCCCCTTCCGAGGCGGATCCACTGTGACGACGTCCGGTCGCACGCCATCGGCACGCAGACGTGCGGCCGCCTCGGCGGCGTCACCCTGCAAAAACCGGACCTGCGGCAAGCCATTATGCACGGCGTTTTCGTGGGCTCGGCGCACGGCCTCTGCAGAGAGCTCCACCCCGTAACCGCGCGCGCCCCCGCGCGCCAGGTGCAGTGTGAGCGTGCCCACGCCACAGTAGAGGTCGAGCAAAGTGTCCCCCGCCGTCAGCGCCGCGTACTCGGCAGTCAGGGCATACAGCCGCTCGGCCTGCAGACGGTTGACCTGG
The DNA here is from genome assembly GCA_031265355.1 of Oscillospiraceae bacterium. NCBI lineage: Bacteria > Bacillati > Bacillota > Clostridia > Eubacteriales > Oscillospiraceae > Oscillospiraceae bacterium. The sequence continues at coordinate 17,920 of JAISCT010000069.1, forward strand.
TAAAAACTCGCGGCCGACAGACGAAATCGCAGCCCGCAGAGGGTGTCCTCCATCGTCTCCCGGCCCCACAACAGAGATGTCTTCCCCGACAGCACGACGTTGTCTCGTCGGGTGTTCGCCTGCAACACCAGTCCGACGAGGGAGGGACAGGCTGTACGCAGCCGCCTGACAAGCGCCTGCCGACAGGGAATCGTCGCCTCGGACGTCACCAGACAGGCAAGCGTCTCGTCCGTACCCGTACGGACAAAGAGATGCCGGATCAAACCCGTACCGGACGCCTCGTTGTAAGGCGTCACGTCACAGTCTTCCATCCAGCTCCGCAGGGCCGCGGCCAACACGTTGGCCTTCTCGCTCTGGAGCGCGCAACGCGCCACGGGCACCAGATCGTGGCTGCGTGCGCGAAAAAAACCTGTGGACGGACGGCCGTCCACCGCGCGGACGGGAAAGAGCGCCTTGTTCCGATAGCCGTCTAAGGCGGGCGCCGGCCAGATCGTCTCCACGGGCAGGTCCATTTTCCCAATGCGAACCAGCGCGTCCTCGACGCGCGTCTTCTTTAGCGCGAGCTCCTCCTCATAGCCGATGTGCTGAAAGTGACAGCCGCCGCAGGGTCGATACACGGGGCACGCTGGCGTATGCCGGGCGGGCGACGAAACCAGCAGCGTCTCGATCGCGGCGTACACCGGCCCGTCCGGGCCGGCCTTGAGGACCCGCAGCAAACACTCGTCACCCCGCGCGCCGCCAGGCACAAACACCGCGCGGCCGTCCAGACGCGCCACACCGAATCCCTCGCTGGTATACCCTTCGATCACCGCGCGGCAGCGCATATTTTTCTTTAAAAGACCTTCCATATATCCGTCAACTGCCCGTAAGGAATTTCAAAACGGGGAATGCCCCCGGCGAAAGGCGCCAGGGTATATGTCCCATAGTACAATGTCAGTCCGTCCTCCGTCAGAGCAAACGTCTCCTCGGGAAAATTCTCTTCGACGATGTCGCGGTAGTTTTCATAGTAATCGTCCGGATCTTGTTCGATGAGCGCACAGACAGCCTCCGCCAAGCGAGGCCGGTACACATCCCGCCCGACGGAAAACAGGTCGTCCAAGGACAGTGTCCGCCCGTCCGTCAGCCGAAAGGTCTCCGTCTCGACCAAAATATCCCCGTGCACCCCCCCCGAGAACACGGAGATGTCACGCACCACGCTCAGCAGTCCGTTTTGGTTATAAGAGATCATAAAATTCTGCTCCAGCGTATAGGGAGCAAAGTCGAGATCTCCGCTCCGACTGGCCTCGTAGTGGGCCTGCGCGTTGCGCTGGATCTCCTCCCCATACTGTCGGAAGGCGCGGCTCTTGCCGTCGTAATAGGCGAGGATCGCCACCGGCACGTCGTCTGGCAGCACCGGCAGAGTGCAACGGATATCGGCCACCACCCGGCCGTCCCTTGCCTGAGCCTTCTCCTCCCAGTAAGCTTCCGTCACCACCGGCTGGCCGGGGTCCGGCGTATCCAACACGGACGGACCGACGGACGCCTCCGGGGAGACGATGCCGCCATCCGGCGTAACGTCCTCCAGCGGCGTCGGAGCATCCACATTGGGCGACACAACACCCGGCGGCGGCTGGGGCGGCGGCGAGCCGCAGGCGGCCAACAGCAGACACAGCGCGGCCGTCAAAACGACAGCCAAGATCTCCCGGCGCCGCATCCGACAGGAGTCGTTAGACATGAGAGAAATCCACCTTTCCAAGACAAATATCACGCCCCTCCATGGTCCAGGTGTCAGAAGCAGCTCCCTGCGCGTGGCTATAATTTCCAAATTTTTACTTTTTATGCCTCACGGCAGCGGGTGCCAAACCGGCCGCCGATTTTCGTAGACCGCCACACGCTTAAACCCGGCCTCACGCAGCAGGGCGCAACCCTCCCGGATGTACGCGCCGATCTCCCGCGCCCGGTGCGCGTCCGAGCCGACGGTGACGATCTCCCCGCCGCACGCTCGGTAGAGTTTGAGCAACGGGAGATCTGGCATAGGAAATCCGCCGGGCCGGCGCAGATTGGACACATTGACTTCCAGACCGTGCCCGCCCTCGATAAGCGCGCGGAACAGGGCGCGCAACACATCATGAAACGGAGCAAAATCCACCGCGATGCCGTCGCGTCCGACCATGTAACGCAACGGATATGTGAGATGCCCCAGCACGTCGAACCGCCCCCAACGAATCATCGCGAGCAACTCTTCGAGGTACTCGGCGATCAACGTCAGACACTCGGTTCGGTCCATACGGGGCATGTCGTAGAAATCCGACTTGTCGTGAATGCAGTGGCAGGAGCCCAACACAAAATCAAGCGGGCCGCCGGCCAGCAGCAGCGTCTCGGCCCGGGCGCCGAGCGTATGCCCCTCCCCCAGTTCCACGCCTCGCAGGAACGTCAGACGGTCGGAGACGACCGCGCGGACCGCCTCGAAAGCGACGCGGTGCAGCTCCGGGTCGAAACTGCTCCAGGTGTCAAAGTGGTCCGTGACACACAGGGCCGAAAGCCCCGCTTGCACCGCACCCTTCGCCATCACGTCCATCGCATCATGTCCGTCGGAGGAGAAGACACTGTGTGTGTGGACATCGGCCCAATAACTCATAATCCTTCCCATCCGGCCGAACCCCAAGCCCGGCCTCTCAGTATAATTTCTCAGACCGGCCAGGACGGCAACCACTTCACGAAGCTTCCGGCATACCAGTGCGACGTATCAAAGTGCCCTTTGGCACTTATCTCTTTTCCCTCAGAACGGCCAGGACGGCAGCCACTTCACGAAGCTTCCGGCGTACCAGTGCGACATGGGGAGGCCTGAGGCGGCGGGGAATAGCAGGAAGAACAAGGCTACCGCCACCCCCGTAAACAGGATGACGCGGCTGCGATGCGCCGGATATCGCTCCCAGATCCCATTGAACACATAACACAGCGCCAGAATCAAAAAGATCATGGCCGGGAAATAGTGGTATGCGAATGTGATGCGGCTCACAAAGAACCATGGAACCACCTGGGCCAGATACCCCACCGCGATGAACAACGCGTGGCGGCTCTTGCCGCGCAGATACCCCAACACGCACGCGCCGACGGCCGCAAGACCGCCCAGGGTCGTAAGCGGGTTTGTAAACGCACCGATGACCGCACGAGTCGCATCCGTGTACTTTTGATAGTACAGGATGGGCCGTCCGTCGAAGAGCCACTGATACCAGCGGGACTGGAACGGGTGAGTGGCACTTTCGTGGGCGTGGTATCGGAACATGGCAATCTGGTTTCGCCACATCTCATCCAGCAGCCCAGACAGGGTGAGTGCGCGCCCGTTGGCCGTCGCATACGGGATGTAAGAGACAAGATAGACGCCAAACGGGATCAAGACAAAGAAGAGGACGGACAGGCCGAGGGTGGCCAACAAGAACCTCAGATAGCGATTCCTCTGCCCAGCCGCCGCCTGATGCCGCCCCCGCGCCGCGAGATACATCACATACAGGACCACGAGTCCAGCCGCCGCATAAAATCCCGTCCATTTGGAGGCAATCCCGAGCCCAAAGGACAGCCCGCACAGCGCAAGCGGCCAGACGGTTTTTTTGATCGGAGCCTCGTACCCGGACGTGATGAACAGATACATACACAGATACATGAGCAACGTGAAAAAAACACCGTAGGTGTCGATGGTGGCAAGACGGGTCTGCGTGAAGTGCATGGTCTCGAACGCGAAGAGAGCCGTGCCGCACACGGCAATCTGGGTCCTCCCAAAGAGCAGCTTGACAAAGACATACAGAAGCGGTACCATCAAAACACCAAACAGCGTACCCATGAAACGCCAGCCGAAGGGCGTCATGCCGAAAAGCCGGATGCCAAGGGAGAGGATACCCTTGCCGAGCGGCGGATGCGTCGTCTCATAGGGATACACGCCGCGCACATATTCGTAGGCGGTGCGGGCGTGGTAGACTTCGTCGAAGATCATACCGTTCAGCTGGGTTGGGGTAGACGGGCAGAAACGCTGTTCGTCAAACAGACGCTCCGCACCCGGCGGTTCTGACACAAAGGCGTTCACATTGAGCAACGTGCGCACGCCGCCGCGCCTGACGACAAAGACCATCTCACCCAATTCCATCGGCGGTCCGGCCGACGTGATGCGCACATAGCGGGTGGGCTGCTCCGCCTCCTCCAATTTGGCGTACTGCCACTTGAACAGATCGGGATAGTCCTGTTCCATCTCCGGCTGGTCACGCCAGGCCATGCCGTCCTCGGAGAAGGCCAGCGTCCATTCGCCGTGCCACAGTCCGGTGTAATACATTACAGTGTCGATCGTCTCGATCCCGCCCAAGTCGACGACGGCGGCGTTTTCATCCGATGTGGCCTGCCAGAATGTCTGCGGCGCCCAGTTGTCCCCGAGCAAAACGCCGAAGGCCAGCGATGCATACACCAGCGTGAACCCAGCGGCCGCACACCAGTCGGCGCGCATCATACGCCCCCGCGCACCCTCCCAGGTAAAACGGGCGGGCGTCAGCCGTTCGATCCATTCCAGCGTACCGGCGCGCGGTTGCATGTCCCTGCCGTAGCAGATGAAAAACAACACGACAAACACGATCACAGCCAAGGGGAAGATGAGCACCAAACCCTCCCATCCTATGGCTCTCATTTCCTCGAAAAATTGCGAGAAGGTGTCCCTGAGTCTCAGCAGGAATTCGGCCAACACGGCAACACCTCGCCTTTCATGCCTGGATCATCTCACGCCGGATGCAGTGCGCCCGCTATATGCCTCTGTCAAAAAAACCTTTCTTCTGGGGATAGTTGGCCTCGCCGACGGCATTGGCGAATTCTTGGAGCAGCGCTTTTTGTTTCCGACTCAGACCGCGGGGAACTTCCACGGCGATATGGACGAACTGGTCGCCCCTGCCCCGGCCGTGCAGCGAGGGGATTCCCTTGCCGCGCAGGCGGAACACGGTCCCGTTTTGTGTACCCTCCGGCATGTTGTACTTGACCTTTCCATCCAGCGTGGGCACCTCCAGCTCGGCGCCCAGCGCGGCCTCGGCAAAGGTGACGGGGAAATCGCAGTGGACGGACGTGCCGTCCCGCGTGAAGAGCGGATGCGGACGGATGTCGATACCAACCCGAACGTCGCCCGCCGGCCCGCCGTTTTGCCCCGCATGCCCCTGCCCGCGCAGAGAAACCGTCTGCCCGACGTCCACCCCTGCAGGGATCTTGATCTGAATCGTCACTTTACGACGGCTCAGTCCCGTACCTCGACAGGCCTGACAGGGATTTTCGATGACTTGCCCCGTGCCATGGCAGGCCTGACAAGGTGAGGCGGCGGCAAAACTGCCGAGCGGCGTCTGCCGTGTGGTGCGCACCTGACCAGCGCCCCGGCAGACTTTACACGTCTGTGGGCTGCTGCCGTCGGCCGTGCCCTGACCGTGGCAGGCCTCGCAACGCTCAATGCGGGTGACCTCCAGTTCTTTCTCACAGCCAAACGCGGCCTCCTCAAACGAAAGCATAACATGCGTCTGGATATGCTCGCCCCGCCGGGGGGCGTTCCTCCGCCCGGCGTCTCCGGAAAATCCGCCGCCGAAAAAAGACTCAAAGATGCTGCCGAGGTCGAATTCCGCTCCAAATCCGGAAAACCCGCCGCCATGACCACCGCCTGCCCCATAGGATGGGTCCACACCCGCGTGACCGAACTGGTCATATCGCGCCTTTTTTGTGCTGTCGGACAGGATCTCGTACGCCTCGTTTATCTCTTTAAAACGGGCCTCCGCACCTTTGTCGCCCGGATGCAGATCGGGATGGTTTTCCTTAGCCAGCTTTCTGTACGCCTTTTTGATCGCATCGTCCGAGGCGTCCTTCGGCACGCCTAGCACTTCATAAAAATCCCGTTTCCGCTCGGGCATGTGACAAACTCCTTCCCTCGCCGTGACACCGCACCCACCGCGCGCCAAACAAACCGGTGCATTTGCTTTTCGATTATACCACGGGCAGTCAGAAATTGCAATAAAACTCATGACAAGGGGCCGGCCCCAAACACCGGGGGGACCGGCCCCTTGTATCACTTTTCGTCCCCGTCTACCACTTCGTATTCGGCGTCGACCACGGGACCTGTGCCGGCGGCGTCTGCACCGGCGCCGGGAGGCGGCGGCGCGCCGCCCGCCTGCGGCGGCACCTGGCTGTAAAGTTTTTCACTCACGGCGTAAAACGCCTTTGAGAGCAACTCTGTCTTCTCGCGAATGTCGCCGCAGTCGTCTGTCTTCAGACTTTCCCGGAGCGCATCGGCGGCGGCGGCTACCGGCGCCTTGTCCGCGTCCGAGAGTTTGTCGCCCATATCGGCCAGCGCCTTCTCAGACTGGTAGAGCATCTGTTCGCCGTGATTCTTTGTGTCGATCTCCTCGCGGCGGCGTTTGTCCTCCTCGGCAAACTGCTCGGCCTCGTGGACTGCCTTGTCAATGTCGTCTTTGGACAGATTGGAAGAGGCGGTGATCGTCACATGCTGCTCCTTGCCAGTCCCGAGATCCTTCGCCGACACATGCACAATGCCGTTGGCGTCGATGTCGAAGGTGACCTCAATCTGCGGCACGCCGCGCGGCGCCGGTGGAATGCCATCCAAGTGGAATTTCCCCAGCGTCTTGTTGGCCGAGGCCATCTCACGCTCGCCCTGAAGCACATGCACCTCGACGGAAGTCTGCCCGTCGGCGGCGGTGGAGAAGACCTGCGCCTTCTTGGTAGGGATGGTCGTATTGCGATCAATCATGCGAGTGAACACGCCGCCCATGGTCTCAATGCCGAGCGACAGCGGCGTCACGTCGAGCAACAGCAGATCCTTCACGTCGCCGCCCAGCACACCCGCCTGAATAGCGGCGCCCATCGCCACGCACTCGTCTGGGTTGATCCCCTTGAACGGATCCTTGCCGGTGAACTTGGCAATGGCCTCTTGCACGGCGGGGATGCGGCTGGAACCACCCACTAGCAGGACGCGGGCCAGGTCGCCGGCGGCAAGGCCGGAGTCTTTGAGCGCCTGACGCGTCGGGCCCATCGTGGCCTCCACCAGATGCGCGGTCAGCTCGTTAAACTTGGCGCGGCTGAGCGTCGTGTCGAGATGTTTGGGACCATTGGCGTCGGCAGTGATATAGGGCAGATTGATCGACGTTGTGATCACGCCCGACAGCTCGATCTTCGCCTTCTCGGCGGCCTCCTTGAGCCGCTGCATAGCCACCTTGTCGCCTGTGAGGTCCACGCCCTCGCTCTTTTTAAACTCGCCGGCCAGCCATTTCATGACGCAGTCATCAAAGTCGTCCCCGCCCAGCCGGTTGTTGCCGGCCGTCGCCAACACTTCTAGCACGCCGTCACCAATCTCCAGAATCGAAACGTCAAAGGTACCGCCGCCGAGGTCGTAGACGAGAATTTTCTGGTCGTGCTCCTTGTCGAGGCCGTATGCCAGCGCAGCGGCCGTCGGCTCGTTGATGATGCGCAGCACATCGAGCCCCGCTATCTTACCGGCGTCTTTCGTGGCCTGGCGCTGGCTGTCGGTAAAATACGCGGGCACAGTGATGACGGCCTGCGTCACCTTGCCGCCCAGGTAACTCTCGGCATCGGCCTTCAGCTTTTGCAAAATCATGGCCGAGATCTCCTGTGGGGAATACTGTTTGCCCTCGATCTTTACCCGGCGGTCCGTGCCCATATCGCGCTTGATGGAGGAGATCGTGTGGTCCGGATTTGTAATGGCTTGACGTTTGGCCACTTGGCCAACCATGCGTTCCCCGTCTTTAGAGAACGCAACGACGGATGGTGTGGTGCGGGCGCCTTCGGCGTTGGCGATCACAACCGGCTCGCCGCCCTCCATCACGGCTACACAGGAATTGGTGGTACCCAAATCGATTCCAATGATTTTCGGCATACTGCAACAGTCCTCCCGTATTCCAAATAACGTCTCAATTTTTTACCTTCACCATACTGTGGCGGACAACGCGGTCCCCCATCACAAAGCCGGTCTGCAATACCTCGACGACCAGATTTTCTTCGCCGGAATCGTCCAAAACATGGGCCACGGCGTCGTGCCACGTGGGGTCGAACAGCTTGCCCAGCGCCTCGATGGCAGACACGCCAAAGCCGGCCATCGCGTCGGTCAGCCCCTTCATTGTGAGTTCAACGCCGCGCCGATACGCCTCGTCCTCGGTGGGTTGGGCGAGCGCCCGCTCCAAGTTGTCGTAGACAGACAAAAATTTCTCCACCGTCCCGGCCTGCACTTCCGCTTGCAGCGCGTCCCGCTCGCGCCGGGTGCGTTTGCGGTAGTTGTCGTATTCGGCGGCCAGCCGAAGGTAGCGGTCCTTGTAATCGTCCCGCTCGGCCGTCAGCGCCTCCCACGCCTCCTCGGTACAAACCGGCGGCTGCGCCTCCATCTCAGCCCGCGCGGTCTCCTCACAGACAGACTGTGCCTCGGGCATGTCCGTCTGCGGCGCCTGTTGCTTTTCTTGCTCGCTCATGGTCTCCTCTCCCCAATAACATTTCGATTGAGTGTCTCTGGCAGCTTGGAGAAGCCGTAAGAGACACTCGAATTGCTCAAAATTTCCATGTATCGGAAATTTCAGACATCTCTTTCTCATCGCCGGAGAGCAACTGCCCCAACCGCTCAGCAACATAGGCCAGCCGTGCTGCCAGTTTTGCGTAGTCCATACGGGTGGGGCCCACCACGCCGATGAAACCCTGCAGATGTTCGCCGATGCGATAAGAGGCCGTCACAACGCTGGTGTCGCGCAACTCCTCCGCCTCGTTTTCCGGCCCAATGACAAACCGCACCGGCTCGTCGGAACCGGCCACGGCCAGCCGCGCCAATTCCCGCCTGTCGGACAGATACTCAAGCAGGCGGCGCACCTTTAAAATGTCATGGTACTCCGGGTGACCCAACATGTGTGACTGTCCGGCCAAAAAGGCCCCCCGACCATCAAATTCCTCGGAGAGCTCCGCGAGAAATTCCGTCACATAGGGGACATAGACACCGGCCTCGCCGGCCTGCCGCGCCACGCCCCGCATCCGCTCCGGCGTGACGGCGTGCAGCGCCAGCCCCGTAAGACAACCGTTCAGCACTTCAGTCAGACGCCGCAGCGCCTCTTCGACCGGCGGAAGCGGAGGGTGCACCACCTTGTTTTTGACGGTGTTGACGTCGGTGACCACAACGATGACAAAGGTAGCCACCCCCACGGTGAACAGATCAAAGCGCAACAGACGGACCTGATCGACGCGTGGGGTGAGCGCGTACACCGTGTACCGAGTGAACAGCGACAAAAACTCCCCCGCCTTCAGAATGAGGCGGTCCAGCTCCTCTGCCTTCAGCCGCATCGAAGCGTTGATGGTCTCACGCTCGGCCTCCGAGAGCCAATGATACTCCATCAGTTCGTCAACAAACAACCGATACCCCTGCGGAGAGGGCACGCGCCCGGACGAGATGTGGGGCTGTGCCAAATAGCCCATCTCCTCTAGCTCCACCATCTCATGACGCAACGTGGCAGAAGAAAACCCCAGCCCCCGGCGCTCCACCAGCGTCTTGGAGCCAACCGGCTCCGCATATTGGATGTAATCCTCGATCAACGCCCGCAATACCGCTCTTTTTCGTGAAGTCAATTTCATAGCACATCACCCATTTAGCACTCTTGCCGTCCGAGTGCCAACGTTAATGTACCACCATAGACGCGGATTGTCAAGTGGGTACTTCTTAATAACTTGAAAATTCTTATCCGCACCGCGGAGGAACTAACGCACCTGTCCCGTCCCGTGGACGACATACTTGATCGACGTGAGCGCCGCCAGACCCATGGGACCCCGTGCGTGCATTTTCTGCGTGGAGATGCCGATCTCGGCGCCGAGGCCAAATTCCTCCCCGTCCGTGAAACGGGTGGAGGCGTTGACATAGACGGCCGCCGCGTCCACACGGTCGACAAAGCGCTGCGCCGTGAAATAGTTGTTTGTGATGATCACCTCGGAATGTCCGGACCCGTAGCGGGCGATGTGAGCCATCGCCTCCCGCACGCCGGGCACCACCTTGACGGCCAGAATGTAGTCTGAAAATTCGGTCCCCCAGTCCGATTCGTCGGCCGGACGCACCGCGTCCCCCAGAATGGCGGCGGTCTCCGGGCAGCCGCGCAGCTCCACCTGTTTTTCATCCAGCTTCCTTTTGACGAGCGGCAGGAAGGCGGGCGCGATCGGACACGCTACCAGCAGCGTCTCTAACGCGTTACACACCGACGGCCGGGAAGTCTTCCCGTTGTCGACGATACGCACCGCCATCTCCAAGTCGGCCTCCGCGTCCACATAGGCGTGGCAGTTTCCGACGCCGGTCTCGATGACCGGTACATGGGCGTTTTCCACCACGCTGCGGATGAGTCCGGCGCCGCCGCGCGGGATCAGTACATCCAGCACGCCGACGAGACCCATCATGCCGACGGCGCTCTCCCGCGCCGTGTCCTCGACAAAGCACACGGCGTCCGCCGGCAGACCGCATGCGGACAGCGCCTCCCGCATGAGTGCGGAGAGGCGCCGGTTTGTGTGGATGGCCTCTTTGCCGCCGCGCAGCAGCACGGCGTTGCCCGCCTTGAGACAGAGCACCGCCGCATCCACCGTCACATTTGGGCGGGCCTCGTAGATCAACCCCACAACGCCGAGCGGCACGCGCCGAGCGCCGATGAGCAACCCGTTGGGGCGCCGCACGACATGGTCCGTCCGCCCGATGGGGTCCTCCAGCGCGACCACCTGGCGTACGCCGCCGGCCATGCCGGCGATACGCGCCGGTGTGAGCGTGAGCCGATCCAGCAAGGCCTTTGTCATCCCGCCGGCTTGCCCAGTCTCCACATCTTTTTGGTTGGCGGCCAGTATGTCTTCCTCACGCGCCTCCAGCGCGTCCGCCACGGCGAGCAGCGCGCGATTCTTGTCCGCCGTACCGGCCCCTGCGAGCGCGGGCGCCGCCGCGCGGGCCCGCCTGCCGAGTTCTTCCACTGTAACCATCCAAATCCCTCCTTCTCTTTATGTTGCGTGACGCCACACCTTGTCAATGCTTTCTGGAAAACAGCGTGCCCGCCGGCCGACCGGCGGCGATCTCGTAGAGAATCGACGGATCCTCACCAGACGCCACCACCATGTCGAATCCGGCGGCCAGCGCCATCCGTGCGGCCGCCAGTTTCGTCATCATGCCGCCTGTGCCGCGCGCCGAACCGGCGCTGCCCGCCGCGGCGCACAGGGCATCGTCCACCGCGCGTACTACAGGGATAGGTCGGGCGTCCGGGTCTGTCCGTGGGTCTCCGCTGTAGAGCGCGTCGATATCGGTAAGCAGCACAAGCAGGTCGGCGTTCACAAGCTCCGCCACCGTAGCAGACAGCGTGTCGTTGTCGCCGAAGAGGCGCTGCCGGCCCGTCTCGATCTCGTCAAAACTCACCGAGTCGTTCTCGTTGACAATGGGGACGCTCCCCCACTCGAACAGTGTAAGAAATGTATTTTCAAGGCTCGCACGCCGCGAGGGCTCCCCCACATCGTCACGGGACAGCAGGATCTGGCCCACGGTGACGCCGTATTCGGAGAAGAACTTGTCATACAAATGAATGAGCTGACACTGTCCGACGGCGGCGGCGGCCTGTTTGTAACGCACTTCGGAGGGCCGGCCAGGCAGCCCCAACCGGGACACCCCGACGCCGATGGCCCCTGACGTGACCAAAATGACGTCCCGGCCCGTGTGTTTGATGTCGCTAAGCACGCACACCAACCGGTCGAGCCGCCGCAAATTGGGTGCGCCGGACGCATGCGTCACGGTGGACGTACCCACTTTGACCACCAGACGCCGAAAATTTGCTATCTCTCCCATCCTCATCCCCCGCCAGCGGCCACACCCCGCCGAGCATGGCCGCTATTTTTGGTGTTTTCTCTGTTTCCCACGCCACGCATCCCCGAACGCAGTCGCACCGGATGTCGGCGTTGGTGACATTGTATCACAACGTGCGATAAAACTGCAAGCCCATTGCGCGCAAGCGCGCAATGGGCTCACTTCTGGTGTTGCAGCGCCACAACAGCCGTGAGTCCATTGTCAAGTCAAAATATATACCATATTTTTCCATGTATCAGTTAAAAATATCTGCACCCTTCTCTCTTTGCGGTGGAAAAATATAATTTTATGTTATATACTGTATAGGTGTGTACACAGTGGATACCCATTGCGGGCGCGGCCTCAGAAACTGGTGCAGCCCGCACCCCTTCGATCCCGCCTATGTATCCCGGAGAAGAGGAACCAATGTGAAAAAAAATCAAAAAAAATTCATCCATTATAACGGTCGCAGGCCGGTTTGGCCCAGTGTCCTCAAGGTCGTTTTCTCGCTGATCGGCCTGTTGGTCCTGCTGGCCGTCTGCCTGCTGCTGTTTTTTGTCATCACGGAATACCGGCCGGCCGACAGCGCACGGGTCGGGGTGGAAGGCCGCTCCATCCGTCCCTTCGCGCGCGTGGGCCAGACCTATTCCGCACTGACCTTCGACATCGGGTACGCCGGCCTGGATGCGGCGCAGGACCACTTCTCGGAAGGAGGCCGCCGCGCCGCGGCGGAGAGCCGGGAGACGGTGGAAGAAAACCTGAGCGCCGTCTTAGATGTGACCGGCAACGGCTACGACTTCCTGTTTTTGCAGGAGGTGGACATAGACAGTCGGCGCAGTTTTGGCGTCGACCAACGCGCCGCGCTGGCAAACTTGTTGGAAAGTTATGTGTCCTGTTTTGCCCTCGACTACAAGTCTCCCTTTGTGCCGTTCCCGCTCTCTCAGTCCGTGGGCCGTGTGGAAAGCGGACTGATGAGCTTCTCGCAGCTCTCCATCCGCGACAGCGCGCGCATCCGATTTGACGGGAGCACGCCCTTTCCGGAGCGTCTTTTTGTCCCGAACCGCTGCTTCCTGGTCCTTCGGACGGCGGTGGAGGACGGCGGGGAGCTGGTCCTCGTGAACACCCGGTTCGCGCCGTTTGGCGAAGACGGGGCGGTTCGCGACGCACAGTTTGCACAAATGCGGTCGTTTCTTGAGGCCGAGGCCGAAAAGGGACACTATGTGGTCGTGGGCGCGGACTTCTCACACCTGCTGCCTGGCGCGTCGGCGCCGGCGACGCCGCCGGCCGGTTACACGGGGCTGCCGGCACAGGCGATGCCCGTGGGCTTCCACCTGGCGGTGGACACGGACACGCCGACACGCCGGAGCCTGTCGGCGCCCTATACGGAGGAAACGTCCACTTTCACAACTGACGGCTTCTGGCTCTCGGACAACGTGGCGCTCGTCTCCGTCCAGACCAAGAACCTGGGTTTCCAAAATACCGCCCACAACCCCGTGACCATCACCTTTACGCTGTCACCGCCAGACTCCCTTGACACCACGGTCGTTTCTGACTAACGTGGGTTGCACCTACAATCCACAACCCAAATTCTTGTTTTTTATTGCCGCTCCGCGGCAATAAGGCACTAAAATAGCACACCGACTTGAGGCCCCTCCCGGCGCTGGGAGGGGCCTTGGTTTGAGCGAGAGCCTACCGTTTACTCTTGCCCGTTCTGTCGCACAGCAGCATGGCGAGCAGGGCCGTCACGGGGATCGAGGCGACGACGGCGACGCTGCTCGAAAGGCCGCGCAGGATCTCCACCACCAGGAGCTGCATGTTGAAAAGCCGCATATAGGGCAGCGCGTACATGTAGAAGATTACGAGGGTGTTGATACTGCCCCCGGTGAAGGCCAGGATCAGCGTATCGGTCATCGTGCCCATCACGTCGCGCCCGATGTTCATGCCCGAACGGAACAACTGCGCGCGCGGCAGCTGTGGGTTCAGCGCGCGCATCTCGAAGATCGATGAGGAGATCGACATGGCCGTGTCGGTGATCGCGCCGAGGGAGGAAAACAAGACGCCGGCAAATAACAGATGCCGGAAACTGAGGTGGGTCCCCCGCGCGACGAAGAGTAGCGCCTCGGCTTCCGGCGTGTTCATCGTCGTGATGCGCGCGGCCGCGCCGAACAAAAAGGCGACCAGCCCCGCTAGGAAGGTGCAGGCCACACAACCGATGACGGCCGATATCGTCTTTGGGCTCCAGCCATTCAGCATCCACAGCGTGACCACTGTCGAGACAGCCACGACGAGCAGTGCGGCAGCGATTGGATTGACGCCGACCACGATCAGCGGGATGAAGAAAAAGAGGATACACAACAGCGTAAAGAGCAGCGCCAGCAACGAGTGCGCCCCTTTGCGCCGGCCCAGCAACACGACGGCCGCGACAAACAACGCAACCAGCCCATAGATGATCGCCTCTCTGTCGTAGTCGACGACCAAGGCCGTGATGAAGTCGTCGTAGCTGGAGATGATGAATCGTGTGCCGACTTGTGCGGGGTTGTTGATGATACGCTCTACCAGGTTGTAGGTGCGGATGATCTGCCCCTTGTGCGCGCCCTCCGTGATCTCCAACACCAAGTCCTGCCGGCCGATCCGGATGTCCGGAAAATCGGGATCCGGCTGGATCGTGTCGCTCTCGATCCCGATGACCCGCGCCTTGGTGTAAGCGATGCCAGCCTCGATGTCGGCCGGCCGCTGAAACCGTAGCGTCAGGTTGAAGATGAGCAAAAACAGCAAAAACACGCCAATCGCGGCGGCGGTGATCGTGGAAGACAGTCTGCGGCCTTGCTTCATAGTCTGTCTCAGCCTTTCCGTAAAAATCCGGCGCCCCGCAAAACGCGCGGAAAAGCAAGGGGCGCCGGGCCGCCTTGCTTTTCCGCCGTCTGCCCGGCCGTTTGGCCGGGCAGACATGGTGGTGATATAAAGGGACAAGGAATGGTAGCGTGTGTCAGCGCACCTTGAGCGCGATCTCGACGATGTCCTGAATGTCGATGACGCCGTTTCCGTTGAAGTCAAAGAACCGATACTTGGCCCACGCGCTGTCCGCGCTTGTGACGCCAAAGGCATCGATGAGCTCGGAGAGATCGAGCAGCGTGACCTTGTCGTCGCCGTCCACATCGCCCGGCGTCCCGCCGACGGTGGTGAAGCGGGTATCCGCCGTCGCCGTGCGGATCGATTTTGTCCCGTCTTCTCCCCGGACGACATAGCGGGCGGTGAGGGTAAACACGCCCTCGCCGTTTCTGATGTCGGCGTTCTCCTTCGCCGTGAACAGCGCCTGCCCGTAATTGGTTGTGTTGTAGTTCGGCACCATGACCGTGAGCTTCACGCCCGTGTCCGTGTCCGCCCGATCCAGCACCGTCACACCCGCGGCGGCGGTGAAGCCGACATAGGCGTAGACGTCGGCGTCAAACGTATAGGTGAGCTCCGCCGTGTTGCTGGCCACCGGTTCCGAGAAGCCCGCGTCGACGTGGAAGTAGTCGCCTTTTTTCACGAGATTCGCGCTGCTCGTGAGCGCCAGCTCATCCACCTGCCGTGTGACGGTCAGACTGTCGTACAGGTACTTCGGCGTCGTGATCGTATCGCTGTCTTCGTTGTATTTGAACATGTAGGTGTTGATGTCGACCGCCTCGGGGGAGATCTCCACCTCTACGATGACCTGCTCCTGCTTGACGTCGCTGCCCAGGCCGTCATGATTGTCGGCCGGACTCGCGGAGTCGATGTCAAGGAAGCTGTAGCCCGCTATCAGCGGGTCGCCGGGCGCCACGGTGTAATTGATCCGAGAATACCACTTGAGCCCGCCCGCATGACCGCCGATCATGTAGAGCGGCGCGTCCGCGGGATCCGGCGCGGTACTGCCGGGTCCGTAGAGCTCATCGTAGGCCCTTGTGCCGTCGCCCTTCACAAACCCGCGGGAATACACGTGATCGTGGCCCTGGAGAACGAAATCCACGTCAAGCTCCGCGAAGATCGGGATCCAGTAGGTGCGCGCCGATACGACGTCGCTGTCCACGATGTGGCTCGCGCCGGTGACAAGGGACTTGTGGAAGCCGACGAGCGTCCACTGACCGCGCGCTTTCGCGTCCGCCACAGCGGCCCGCAAGAAATCCGTTTGCCGCTCGCGCGCCGTTGCATCCGCCCGTGCGGACTCCAGATTCAGGATGATGAAGGTCGCGGGACCGTAGTCAAACGCGTAGACGATGTTGCCCTGCTGTGCGGGGGCGTTGATGTGGCGGTACATCACGTTGTTGTCGTGATTGCCCTGGGTCACGGCCAGCATGTTGTGTCCGAACATATCCTGCCCGCCGTTCGGGAACGCGCCCTCGTTGTAAAAGAGCTGCTCCCACTGGCTCTCACTGGTGGCCGTGTCGGTGACGTCGCCCGCGATGTAGACGAAGTCGAGGTTCGGGATCTGATTCACCTCATGCAGCGTCGCGCCGAGCGACTGGGCGTTGGTGGCGTTCGAGACCTGCGTGTCCGCGAGGTATGCGAACTTGATGGACCTCTGGCTGCCTTTGGGGGGCGCCGTCTTGAACTGACCGTTGTAAGTGTTGGCGCCGTAGCCGACCGTGTACTCATACACGGTGTCCGGCAGAAGGCCGTCCACTGCGATGGCGTGGAAGAACTTTCCATCCTGGCCGATGCCGGCCGTGCCCTGCAGCGTGACGGAGTCGCTCTCTCCCTGCTTGTGGATGGCAACCTGCGTGGTGGATGCTGCGACCGTCGTGTAGGTAAAATTGACTTGTGTGGACGGATCGTCGCCCATGTGGACATTGACCTGCCGCGGCGTCCGCTGCTCGTTGAGCGTTCCGTCGTCCTCGGCCACGAGCACCGTCTCGCCCTGCCCGGGTTTGAGCGAGGGGGCCGCGAGCGCCGGTATGGTGAGTGAGACCACGAGGGCGACGGCCGTCAGCAGCGCGCTCAATTTCCTCCCCTTCTCTTCTTGAAACATATACCTACCTCCCAGATGTAATTTTATATCGCCGCCTCATCGGCGGAAATACCGTAGTGAGACGAAAAACGCATCGAACGCGTCGTCACCGGGCCGCCGTCACGGTCCAGCCCGGGACATTTTCCGTGTAGGTCAGATCGGACCCGACGACATGCACCGCGTCGACCGCGATGCTCTCCGATGTCGTGTCCCGCAATGCGGTGAGCATCACCCGACACACCGGCGCATCCTCCAGCGCGGCGCCCTTCTTCTGGCCGACCATCGTGGCGCCGACGAGCAGGTACCCGTCGAATTCCTTGCCGAAAATCGTGTGGAGCTCGGGCGTCAGAGACTCAAGGTCCCCGTCGTAACGAAACGACGCGTCGTCATAATGAAGCCGGAATTGATAACCGTACAGGTCGGACGCATGCTCCGCCGCCACCGTCAGCACCACTTTGTCTCCGGCCCGGACCTGGGCCGCCGCCGGCGCGTCGGCCTCGGGTGTGTCGACAGCGGCGTCTGATACCATGTCCGCCTCCATGTCCGCCAGAGGAACGTCCGCCTCATCCACGCCGACACCCTTCGACGGACCGGTCCCTCCACCGGACCGCCCGACCGCCGGCCCCGCGGGCTGCGGAGCGGGCAGACCGGACTCGGCCGGCGTCTCCGCCATGCTGCCGGCCGGGCGCGCCAAATAACCATCGAGCTGCTCGCGCAGCGCCGCGAGATCCTGTTCCAGTCCCGCTGCGGAGAGCCCGTTTTCTGCGGACACGCCGGCGAGCCTTGTGTAGAGACCGTCGAGTTCCGCCCGGAGCCGCAGCGTTTCCTCCTGCGCCTGCCGCAGCGCCGTGTATGTCAGAATAGAGAACACAAGACCGCCCACCAGCGCCGCCGCCGCCACACCCGCGACAAGTTCCCGAACCCGCTTTTTCAGCCTCATACCGCTGCCTCCCCGACCGTACGAGCCGTCCCGCGGTCCCTTTTTTCAAACACCCGGCTCAAACATCTGGTCAGATTTTAACACCATCTATGTAAAACCCAAAAGCAGCACGCTGTAAAAGATATGTAAAATGCAACAGCGGCCGCGCGGGCCGCCCATAGAAAAAGCCCGCGCCCCTGTAGAAGGGGTGCGGGCCAAACTGTTCTGTTTTCTTGCCGGATCCGCCGGCCGCCCATGGAGTCAGCCGGGCAGTTCCGCCTGCGTGAAGGGCTGGTGGATGTCTACGCGCATGCGCTGCTGCTGGATGCGAAAGAGGATGTTCAGCAGACCCTCTTTGTCCAGCCTGCTCTCGAACAAAAATTTGAGACCACAGAGATATTTGAACTCCGTGTCATTTTCGCGGCGCGTGGTCCAGCGGGTCTCGGCCGTGTAGCTGACGGGTTCCTCGGTGCTGGGGATCAGCAAGCGGATCCTGACGCGCTCGTACTCGCGCAGTGGCGTGTCCACGCAGACGGCGGCGCCGCCGCCGCTCACATCGTGGGTCAGGCCGTAGATCTCCTGCGTGACCGTCGTCCCGTCCTCGCCCACCTCCTCCCAGATGATCATCGCATCCACGAGCAGGTCCAAGCGGAAGTCCTCGCGCCGCTGGGTGCGCAGGATATCGGTCATGCGCTCCACGTCGATGTAAAACATGTCGCCGCGCTTGAAGCGGTCGCGCACAACCCCCTGGAAGTCATAACGCATCTTGTTGCGGTAATATGAGAAGAAGAGCGTGCGTCCCACACCCAGCGGATACAGGTTGCCGCGGTACATGGGGGCATCGATGATAAACCGGCCGTTTTCCGTGTCGTGCTCGAACACGGAAGAGAGCTGGAAGTCAGGGCTGACCCCAGACGACCCGTCGAGTGTGATCGTGAGCTTCGTCCCAGTCTTTATGCTTGTGGGGGCGCCGACCGGACATCTGTTTCGATCCATGCAGCGTTCATCCTCTCAGTACAAATCAGTTCAAAAAATCTTTCAATTTCTTGGAGCGGCTCGGGTGGCGGAGCTTACGCAATGCCTTGGCCTCAATCTGCCGGATGCGCTCGCGCGTCACATTGAATTCCCGGCCCACCTCTTCCAATGTGCGGGTACGGCCGTCCTCGATGCCAAAGCGCAGCCGCAACACCTTTTCCTCCCGCTGCGTCAGCGTGCCCAGCACGTCGACGATCTGTTCCTTGAGCAGCATGAAGGAAGCGGCCTCGGCTGGTTCCGAGGCGTCCTCGTCCGGGATAAAGTCGCCCAGATGGCTGTCCTCCTCCTCGCCGATCGGCGTCTCAAGGGACACAGGCTCCTGCGCGATCTTCATGATCTCCCGCACCTTTTCCACCGGCATCCCCATCTCTGCGGCGATCTCCTCCGGGGACGGGTCGTGTCCCAGCTCCTGCAGGAGCTGGCGGGACACACGGATGACCTTGTTGATGGTCTCCACCATGTGCACCGGAATGCGGATGGTACGCGCCTGGTCGGCGATGGCGCGGGTGATGGCCTGCCGAATCCACCAGGTGGCGTAGGTAGAAAACTTGTATCCTTTAGTATAATCGAATTTTTCCACGGCTTTGATAAGCCCCAGATTGCCCTCCTGGATCAAATCCAGGAACAACATACCGCGGCCGACGTATCGCTTTGCGATGCTGACGACGAGACGCAGATTGGCCTCGGCCAGCCGTTTTTTGGCATAATCGTCCCCTTCCCACATCTGACAGGCAAGTGTGATCTCCTCGTCGGAGGAGAGGAGAGGCACCTTGCCAATCTCCTTGAGATACATGCGGACCGGGTCGTCGATGTTGAAACTCTCGGCCAGCACATCCGGGTCGGCCAATTCCTCGGGCGGGATCTCCTCGATCTCGTCGATCTCCAGCGCAATGTCCTCGGGCAGACCCTCCGGATCCTCCTCGACGGCCAGCTCGATGTTCAGGCCCTCCAACGTGTCGTAGAGCTTGTCGATCTGCTCCGAATCAAAATCCAACTCTTCAAGCGCGCCCATGAGTTCTTTGTCTGTCAGCTTCCCTTTCTTCTTGCCAAGCTCGATGAGCTCTTTGATCACAGCTTTTTTCTCCTCATTGGTGGCCATTGCGGATCCTCCATAACCCCGGAGCGCAAAGGCGCTCCGATTTCTTTAATTGCGGCTTCCCGCGCCGTCTTCCGGCACGGACCGTTTCGCGGTTTCACAGCGTGCGGTTTATGAGATTTGGCTCTCGTACTTGGTTTTCTGCAGCACCAGCAGAGGGTCCTCCCCCGCCGGTCCGGCGCGGCGCAGCGCGCTCTCCGCCGCGATGACGGCGGCGGAGTCGCGCAGGGCCTGCGCTCCGTGGGCCAACGAGGCCGGCCGGCTCACAAGACGGACAAAATGAGACATCTCATCCGGCGTGAGATGACTTTCGAGTGCGTGCGGCGCGAGCGCGCGTCCCTCGCGGTACCGCTCGCACAGAACCATGAAGATGCGTCCGAGCAGAGGCACCGAGAAGTCCGCCGCCGTCACGAGACCGTCCGCCGCCTCCGACAGCGAGGGATCGTGAAAAAGCATACGGACCACCTCCTCCTCGGCGCTGGCCGAGCGCGGGTTGCCGTAGCGCACCTCGCGGACATGCGGCTGGATCGTCCGCTCCGGCCGGCTCGCGCGGCGGGCCAGCTCGCGGTCCACCCGGCGCGCCTGTTTGGCCCGTTCGCGCCTCACATCGGCGGTCAGCGCCTCAAACGACACCCGGCACATCTCGGCGGCGCGGCGGGTGTAGACATCCCGCTCGGCGGCGCCCGGCAGCGAGGCCAGCAGCGCCGCAGCCTCGCGGCAGAACGCCAGGCGCCCCTCGTCGTCCGCCAGATCGAAGCGCGCCGCCAGCGTGCTCAGGCGATACTCCGTCTGTGTCTCGGACCCGGTCAGCAACGCAGCCAGCGCCTCCCGCCCGTAGCGGCGGAGGAACTCGTCCGGGTCTTTTGCGTCCCGCAGGCGAAGCACTTTGACAGCCACCCCAGACTGTCCCAACAGTTCGATAGCGCGGTGCGCGGCGCTCTGCCCGGCGCTGTCCATGTCGTAGGCAAGCACCACTTCTTTCGTGTACTTGGCGAGCAGCAACGCCTGCGCGTCGGTCAGCGCGGTGCCGAGCGAGGCCACGGCGCAGTCAAACCCCGCCTGGTGCAGGGAGACGACGTCCATATATCCCTCGGCCAGAATCAACCGGCCTTGCTTGGTATTTTTCGCCATGTTCAGGGCAAAAAGCTGACGGCTCTTCGAGAACACCGGCGTGTCCGGGCTGTTTAGATACTTGGGCGCCGATCCGTCCAGCACGCGTCCGCCGAAACCGACCACCTGCCGGCGCAAGTCGATGATAGGAAACATGAGCCGGCCGCGAAACCTGTCGTACAGCCCGCCCGTCTTGTTGCGCACCACGAGCCCGGCCTCCAGCAGATCGGACTTGGTAAAATCGGCCTCCGTCATCGCCCGGATGAGTTCGTCCCAGCGATCGGGCGCGTAGCCGATCCCAAAGCGGGTGACGGCGCCCCGAGAGAGTCCGCGCGCCCGACAGTATGCCTGCCCGGCCTGCCCGGCGGGGGACAGCAGCGTCTCGTGAAAGTAGCGCGCCGCCGCGCGGTTCAATTGATAAATAGCATCGCGCCGCCGGCGCGCATCCCGATCGGCGCCCTCCTCCGGCACGGGCAGATTGGCCCGCTCGGCCAAAAAGTGCACCGCCCCCGCAAAATCCAAATTCTCCACGCGCATGATAAATTGCAACACGCCGCCGCCGGTGCTGCAGCCGAAACAATAGAAGAGCTGCTTGTCCGGAGAAACAGTAAATGACGGCGTCTTTTCGCTGTGAAACGGGCAGAGGCCCTTGTAATCGCTCCCCTGCCGCTTCAGCGGCACATACCGGGAGATAAGCTCCACAATGTCGGTGCGGGCAAAGAGTTCCTCCAAAAATGCGTCCGGAAAGGCCATCCCATCACCACCGTCACGGTACCGGCACCCACGGACGCAGACTGGGAAGCGGCCCCGCGCCCCCCGTCGCCGGCATGTACGTCATGTATATATTTACCATAAATGGAATCCGCTATGCAACATAGATGTTCGGACCATCAGGTCCTCTGCCAGCCTTTCGGTACGAAAATTTCCTCAAACCGAGCCACGGCAAAACGGTCCGTCATGCCGGCGATATAGTCGCACACCGCCCGCTCTCGTCCCTCGATCTCGGCCGCCGCGCGCATGTCCGGCGGCAGTTCGTCCGGGCAGCGGACATAGTGTTCGAAAAGTTTTTGCAAAAAATCGCGTGCCTTGGTCTCCTCGCCCTTGGCCACCGGGTTCTTGTAGACCCGCTCAAACAGAAAAGTCCGCAACGCACGCATCGCCTCCTCCATGGGCGGCGAGAGGCCAATGTCCTCCTGCGCCCGGCTGTGTGCGACGAGGTCGCTCACAAAGGCGTTGATGCGCGTCGAAAGCGTGTCGCCGAGCCGCACGCGCAACGGCTGCGGGATGTCCTCCAGCGCGAGGATGCCGGCGCGCAGCGCGTCGTCGATGTCCGCGCTGAGATAGGCGATCCGGTCGGCCTTGTGGACGAGCCGGCCCTCCAGCGTCTGAGCCCGGACAGGTCCGGAGTGGCAAACGATGCCGTCACGCACCTCCCACGTCAGGTTGAGACCCTGTCCGCCACGCTCCAAACGGTCCACAACGCGCAAGCTCTGCGCATAATGGGTAAAACCGCCCGGCATCACAGCCGTCAGCGCCGCCTCGCCGGCGTGACCGAATGGGGTGTGCCCCAGGTCATGCCCGAGGCCGATGGCCTCGCAGAGGTCCTCGTTGAGGCGCAGGGCGCGGGCCATCGTGCGGGCCACGCGGGTGACTTCCAGCGTGTGGGTCATACGGGTACGGTAGTGGTCCCCCTCCGGGTTCAAAAACACTTGCGTCTTGTGCATCAGACGGCGGAATGCTTTGGTGTGCACGATGCGGTCCGTGTCCCGCTGAAAATCTGTGCGGAGCGGACAGGGCGTCTCCGGCTGCGCGCGCCCCCGACCTTCCGCCGCGCGCACGGCGCCGGCGGAAAGCCTCTCCGTCTCCCATCTCTCGACCGATTCGCGAGCTGTCATGGCCTTCCCCCTTGGTTTCAGTCCGTCTGCAAGGCGCGAAACGCCTCCTCGCCCGCCGCCGGCGTGACACGCCCGGCCGAAAGATCCACAATCCGCTCGACGAAGACTCCGGTCAGCGGAGCCGGCATCCAAAGCGCGATCGAGACGTCGGCGGCGTAGTCGACAGACTCCTCCACGCCGCCCGCGGCGGCGATCTCCTGGCGCACCGGCGTGAACAACGGATAGGGACAGGAAATCGTCAGCCGCGTCCAGCGCCGCATCGTGGCGAGACCCGCCGCGTCCAGCGCCTCCCGAGCCGCACGGGCGTAGGCACGCACCAGACCGCCCGTGCCCAGCAGCACCCCGCCGAAGTAGCGGGTGACCACGCAGATCAGGTTGTATACGCCGGCGTGGCGGAGCACGTCCAATACCGGCAGGCCCGCCGTACCCTGCGGCTCCCCGTCGTCCGAATAGCGCATGAGGTTCCCTTCGCGCAAGAGATAGGCGTACACGTTGTGAGTTGCGTCCCAGTGCTTGGCGCGGATCTCCTGCAAAAAGGCAAGCGCCTCGGCCTCATCGCACGCAGGGCACACCCGCCCGACAAAACGGGAACGGCGCTCCACAAATACGGCTTCACCCGGCCCGCGCGGGACCTGATAGGCCTCGTCGCTCACACGTCTTGGCGTAGCAGGGTGACAACCTCCCCAATATACAGGTGGTGGAAATCCCCGTCTGGATAGTGGGCGCCTATGAGCGCCGGCTCCAGGAAACGTTCTTGCTTGAAACGTCCCTTGTAGAGCTTGTGGCAGACGACGGCCAGCTTGGCCTCGGCAAAGAGCGGCACGTCCTGCGGGCCGTTTTCGAGGGTCAGGTGCGCCTCCGCCGCCTTGTCGACGTCGCGGCCGCTCTTGGTCCCGCACAGGTTCAGCGCAGCGCGGCCGGACTCTTCAAAAAAGGAGAGGCTGAAGTGGCTGGCCTCGTCGATGAACTCCCGCGTGTAACGCTGCGGACGGATGTACACGGTGGCCACGGGGCGGCCCCAAAGGACGCCAAACCCGCCCCAGCTCGCGGTCATCATATTGCACCGCGCGCCGACGCGGGCGGCGACGAGCATCCACTCATCGCCGATGAGAGTGAAGGGATTGATGGAAAAGTCGGACTGCGCAACAGGGGTCCATGACATATGCTTTCCTCCTCTTTTATCGATGGTTTCGGTGTCGGACTGAATCATTCATATGCGACAAACCCACGCCTCAGGCGTGGGTTTGTCCGATCCTCATTGTCCGAGGCCGAATTTCTTGTTGAAACGATCCACACGGCCGCCCGTGTCCACCAGCTTTTGTTTTCCGGTGTAAAAGGGGTGGCACTTTGAGCAAATTTCCACGCGAATGTTTTGCTTCGTGGAGCCCGTTTCAAAGGTCTCGCCGCAGGCACAGCGGACAGTCGTCGTCTCATAGCGGGGGTGTATCCCTTGTTTCATGGCGGTTTCCTTCCCTTACATCCGTCTTTGATCCACTAAATCTGGTATAAAACACAAAATATAGTAGCACAGACCACAAAATATAGTATCGTACAACCTGCCGGCGCACACCGGACGCCCACGCCGCCGTGCCACACGGGCTCGTTGGCAGAAAGGCGGATATTATTATACCACGCCCTTTCCCGCCGCGCAAGCCCTTTGTCAAAAAATCTCTCCGCGCTCCAGCACGGCGGGTTCAGACCACGCTAAACAGGATCTCGCCGTACGAGGGGAAGGGCCAGTCGCCGCGGCCCGTGAGCATCTCAAGCTCGTCCACCACACCCCGCAGCGTCTGCATGTTGAAGAAAACCTCGGCCTGGTAGTAAAACGCGGCGTCTTTCTTGTCGGCATAGCGCCCGACGCCGGTCACCGAGGCTTCCAGCTCTTCGATCTGGGACGACAGACAGCCGGCAAGCCCGGTCAGCCGCCGCAGCAGCTCTGTCTCCAGCGTGTCGTCCAGCTCGGCGGCCACACCCCGCTTGGCGAGCACGCTGTCGGCGAGCTGCTTTGTGTACCGCACCACCGCCGGCACTACCTCACGCCGCGTCATGTCGATCATCGTCAGCGCCTCGATGTGGATCGTTTTTGCATAGTTTTCCAGCATTATCTCCATACGGGAGACGACCTCTGCCCGAGAGAGCACCCCGTGGCGCTCGAAGAGCCGGATGTTCTCCTCTGAAGCGAACAGAGGCAGCGCCTCTACCGTCGTGGTCAGGTTCAAAAGTCCGCGTTTTTGCGCCTCGACCACCCATTCGCCCGCATAGTTGTTGCCGTTAAAAATGATACGTCCGTGGCGGCGCAGCGTATCCTTCACCAGCGCGTCCAACGCCTTACTGAAATCCTCCGCGCCCTCCAGTGCGTCGGCAAACCCGGCGAGCGTGTCCGCGACGATGGTGTTCAGTATGATGTTCGGCCCCGCCAGCGAGAGCGGCGCGCCGAGCATGCGAAATTCGAATTTGTTGCCGGTGAACGCGAAGGGAGAGGTGCGATTCCGGTCTGTCATGTCCTGCGGAAAATGCGGCAGGGTGTCGACGCCGATCGCCATCTGCACCTGACTGCGGCTGTGGTAGCGGGTGCCCTCGCGGACGGCGGTGAGGATCTCCGTCAATTCGTCGCCCAGAAAGATTGAGATGATGGCGGGCGGCGCCTCGTTGGCTCCCAAGCGGTGGTCGTTGCCCGCGGTGGCCACGGAGATGCGCAGCAGATCCTGGTGCTCGTCCACCGCTTTGATGACGGCGAGAAGGAAGAGCAGGAAGCGCGCGTTTTCGGCCGGCGTGCGGCCTGGGTCCAGCAGGTTCTCCCCCGTCGCGGTGCCAAGCGACCAGTTGTTGTGTTTCCCGCTCCCGTTGACGCCGGCGAAGGGCTTTTCGTGGAGCAAACAGACAAGGCCGTGGCGGCCCGCAATCGTCTTCATCAGCTCCATCGTGAGCTGGTTGTGGTCGACGGCGATGTTGACGGTCTCGAAGACCGGCGCGAATTCGTGTTGGGCCGGCGCCACTTCGTTGTGTTTTGTCTTGCTCAAAACGCCCAGCTTCCAGAGCTCCTCGTCCAACTCCTGCATAAACGCCGCCACACGGGGTTTGATGGCGCCAAAGTAATGGTCGTCCAGATCCTGCCCCTTGGGCGGGCGGGCGCCGAACAGTGTCCGCCCGCAGTAGATAAGATCCGGTCTCTTGTTCCAGACTGCCCTGTCGATGAGAAAATACTCCTGCTCGGCGCCGACGCAAGGCGTGACATCCCCCGGGTCTATCTCGCCGAAGAGGGCCAAAATCCGTTTGGCCTCGCGGCCGATGGCCTGCATGGACCGCAGCAGCGGCGTCTTTTGGTCCAGCGCTTCACCGCCGTAAGAACAAAACGCCGTTGGGATGTACAATGTCTTCCCTTTGAGAAAGGCGTAGGAGGTCGGGTCCCACGCGGTGTAACCGCGCGCCTCGAAGGTGGCCCGGAGCCCACCCGTCGGAAAACTGGAGGCGTCCGGTTCGCCCCGCACCAACTCCTTGCCGGAAAACTCCATGATAACCCTGCCCTCGCCGTCCGGGGCGACGAAAGCGTCGTGTTTTTCCGCCGTGACGCCCGTCATAGGCTGGAACCAATGGGTAAAATGGGTGACTCCATGCTCGCAGGCCCAGTTCTTCATCGCGGCGGCCACGACACTGGCCACCGCCGGGTCCAACGGCGTATGCGCCTCGATTGTCCTCTTCAGGGAGCGGTAGACCTCTTTGGGCAACCGCCGGCGCATCACGGCGTCGCCAAAAACCAGGCTGCCGAAGGTACTGATGACATCGCCCATGGTTTGTTACCTCGTATATACAAAAATCCCGGCCAAAGAGCCCCGCGGCGCCTTTGCTGCCGTCTTTCCGTTCTGATCGTTCTAATTATAGAGTGTATCATCGAAGGGCTTCCCCTGTCAAGGCATTTGGGGCGCCGTTTGCTCAAAATCGCGGTTTTCCGGGCGAAAAGGGTGGTGAGTGTCCGGCAAGCGGCCACGATTGGCCGGCACCGCGCAAAGGAGGAGCGGCCCGTCGGTCGCTCCTCCTTTACGCGGTTTTCGCCGTAAAGCGTCGATCTCACGTTTGCTTTTGCGCTTACCCGACGCTCACCGTCACAAGATGGATGAGTCCGCTGCCGTCGAGGGCGCGCAATGTGACAAGCGTGGTGCCGGCCCTGAGCGCCGTGACCATGCCGGTCTGATCCACCGTCACGATGTCGGGGTTCGCGGAGGCAAATTCGTAGGTCTCGCTGTCGACCGAGAAGTTCAGCTTGGCCTTAGCCTTGATGCGCAGGGAGACGCGGGCCGAGGAATGCGCCTTGACGACCGTCGCGTAGATCCGGTCGGACTGGATATCACCGTCCACAGACGCGAAGTAGCTGTGTCCGCCCAGCCAGGACTTGTCCTGCGTGACGGCTTCGGGGACCGTGAAGTCGAGGCGGCCGCGCTTGTCCGTCCGGACTTCGGCATTGTAATCGCTCGTCTCGTCCGTGGGGGCGGCGTTGTAGCGCACCGACAGGGAGACCGGCGCGTCCGGCTCATAACCGGCCCCCGTGACCGTCACGGTCCGGCTCGTCTTGTCCGCCGTGACCGTGAAGCTGCCGTGGTACTCGTCGATGACGGGCACGTCGTCCTCCCCGACAGCGCCGCCCAGCATCTTACTGTAGATCGCGTTCGAGGCGTAGCGGTAGTCGTCCTTCTGGTGCATCTTGTTGACCAGCGTGTTGGCAAAGAGTGTGAGGTCATATTTGCTGCCGCCGACGGTCCGATTGTACTCCAGCGCGACCACCGCACCCAGGTAGGGCGTGAGGTTTGTCTGACGGATGAACCCGCCAAACGGTGTGTCGGTGGTGTTGCGGATCAGCACGCGCGCCCCCTCGGGAACTGTGCCGAAGTAGTTGCCGCCGAAGCCGTACATGATGTTGTCGCCGGCGGCGCGGTAGCTGTCGGTGACCGGGCTCTCCTCGACATATTGGACGGTCGTCAGGCAGTCTGTGGTGCTGCCACCGCTCACGGCGCCAAGCAGCGTGCCGAGCGACGTGCCGCCGACGCTAAGCGTGAACGACCGGGCTGCCATGATCACCGCCGGCGTGCCGGAGGCGATGGCGTCGGTGACGGCGGTACGCTCATCGCCCTGTTGTGTATTTGTGTTCGCGACGATCACATCCGCCTCGGCTACGTCGCGGGTCGCCGTGAAGCCCATCTCGTCGAGGAACGCCTGTTTGCTGTAGTTGTAGCCGTATGCGCTCGTGAGGCTGTAGTGGATGTACCCGGTTGTGTTGTCGGCCGGGCGGCCCGTCAGGTAGATAGTGGGTTTTTCGATCTTGCGCGCGGCCGGCAGTTCCTTCACGCCGTACGCCTGCAGGACCTCCGTGTCGCGCACCGCCAGAAAGTCCTCGTAGGAGATAAGGAAATTGCTCTTGTACGGACCCCCGGTGATGTAGCCGACGGTCCCGCCTTGGTCGAGCAAGGTATTCACGGCCTTCACCGCCGCGACGCTGTTGTTCGCGAGCACCACGGCGTCGCCGGCCTCCCCGTCGTACCAGCTCTTACCGCCGCCGGGTTCCGTCACCGGCGCGAGCTTGCCGGCCAGCGCGCCGGGCACGCGGATCTCGTGGCAGTCGAAGCCGCGGGTCT
The DNA here is from genome assembly GCA_031265355.1 of Oscillospiraceae bacterium. NCBI lineage: Bacteria > Bacillati > Bacillota > Clostridia > Eubacteriales > Oscillospiraceae > Oscillospiraceae bacterium. Next base: position 46,401 of record JAISCT010000069.1, read on the forward strand.
TGTCAAACGACGTGGTCGGCTCGGAGTAGAGCTCTGGCCACGTGGTGATGAGAACGCTGTCGTACAGCGTGCCGTTGGCCACGTTGCGCTTGGCCTGGTGCATGTTGACAACCAGGCTGCCGGCCTTGTAAGTGGCCCCGCCCACCGTGACGTCCTCGGTCAGCGCGGAGAGAAGGACGTTGTTGCGCAGGAAGAAGTCTTTGATGTGGTACGCCTCGGAGAGGTTTCTCTGGTTGGCGTCGTCCAGCGGGACGACGTAGTACTCCGGGAAGAAGTTGTTGTTCTCCGGGTGGCGCGGACGGTACACATTCGCCTCGGCGCCGGGGTTGTCGGCGGCGTCCACGTACCACGGGCGGACCGAATCTGGGTCCTCATTCTCCACGCCGCGCTTGAAACCGGCGACAAGGTTTTCCACATAGACGTCCTTGTTCTCGGCCACCTGCGTGGAGTGACCCATCATGCCGTACTCCAGCGCCTTCTTGCCCTCCTCGTTCGAGGCGGGCACCTCGACGGTGTAGGCCACCGTGCCGTGGAGCATCGAATACTGCGGGGTGTAGTTGGTCGACATGTCGTCCCACGGCTCCGGCCAGTCCAGGGTGCCGGTGACGGCGTTTTCAATCAGATAGTCGCGCAGCGGCATCTGGTAGCTGTTGTAGCGGGTGTTGTTCACGACGGCGGCCGCGCCGAACGCCTCGCCGCCCTTCACCGCCATCTCGGCAAAAAGGTCGTACTCCACATTGGGCTCGTGCGGGGGCGAGCAGGGCTCGACCTGGAAGTTTGACACGAAGCCGTGGAACTCGATGTACGCCACGGGGTTCCAGTCGGAGATCATGTCGGTCATGTTGATCGTCTCGGCCTGCGTCTGGAACAGGTTGTCGCGGTTCAGGTCGACGCCGCCGCCGCCCTGCCGCGTGTTGTGGGTCCGGCCGTCCATATTTTCCTCCGGCACGATGATGAAGAACACGTCGTCCAAAATCGCGTCCGAATCGAAGGCTTTGCTTTTGATGTTGTAGTAACTCTCCAGCGTCGCTCTGGCGATGACGCCGGAGTTGTCATTGGCGTCCGACGGGGTGATGCCGCCCTTGAACGTCGTCCATTCTTGGATCAGCGAAGAGGTGGCCCTTTTCCCCATGCCGCCGTATCCGTCTCTATCGGTCTTCGCGCGCTGCTCTGTGAGCCGCGTCTTGCCCGCCTCGGTGAGGCTCTCAATGTCGTCGTACGGCACCGGCGTGTCGTAGCCCTCGATGACGTCCCACACGAAGTCCATCGGCGCGTCCGCGCCGTTTGTCTCGTCGGCGTGGATGTTGCTGTAGAGCACCGGCACACGGATTTCATCCTCGTACTCCCCGTAGTACGCGAGCGCCGCGGCGGGGTTTTCGATCGACAGGGCCAGGAAGGATTTCCAATTATTTACATCTTCCGCGGTCTCAGCCAGAACAATATAGGGCATGTCGATGCCGAAGGTGCTCTGGCCCATGCTGTACACCTCGGCGTACAGCCCGCTCTCCTCGGCGGCGAGCTTCGCCTCCAGCAGTTCCACGGCAAACTCCTCGGCGGTGCGGTAGGAGTCATACGCGTTGACGCGGACGCTCGTCTGCCCGAGCACCGCGCCGTCGGCGTCCCGAGCGATCAGGTCGAAGTCGCCCGTATAATCCAGCATTCTGCCGCGGCTCCCGTTGATGCCGACGCTGTTGAAGAATGTAATGTTGGCAAACGTCAGCTTCAGCGCCGGGAGGCCACCGGTCGCCGCCGCCACGGTCACGATGTTGTCGAAGACCGCCTGCAGGCCTACCCGCGGCGCGTCGACCCGCCAGTCCTCCAGCGTGTTGCCCAGGTACTGGGTCGGGTACAGCTCCGGATCTCGGATGCCCGCCTCGCGGGTCAGCGACCAGGTGACGCCGGCCGCCAGCGCCTCGGCGTCCGTGCCCTCCGGCAGCGGAAGAATGACTTCAAACGTTCTCGCGTCCGTCATGGAAATTCTGTCCATGCCCCCGTCGCCGCTCACGTTTGTGAACGTGACTTCGGGGATAGGCAGCGGTGCGGCCTCTACGGCGGCCACCGGCTGACAGAGCAGCGCCACCAGCGCGAGCACTGTCACAAGGCACAGGATGCGTTGACGCGTGTCCTTCGATTGCAGCATCATGATTGGAAACTCCCTTCTTCTTTCTGTTTTCTGTCTTATGCTTGGCACGGCGCCCCGCCTCGGGCGGCGGACGCCGAAAACCCACCGGGCAGAGCCCACCCCCTGCGGTTTGTCTGTCTCTAACGTGAGTTGCACCTGCAACCCACAACCCAAATTCTTGTTTTTTGTTGCCGCTTCGCGGCAGTAAGGTACTATTGAGGGGGAGGACGGGTCACAGGATCTTACGCAGGAACTGGGCGGTGCGGTCGCGCCGCGGGGTGGTAAAAAACACCTCCGGCACGGCCTCCTCGACGATCTGTCCCTCATCCATGAAGACGATCCGGCTGCCCACCTCGCGGGCAAAGCCCATCTCGTGGGTGACGATCACCATCGTCATCCCCTCGCGCGCTAAATCCCGCATCACCTCCAGCACCTCCCCGACCATCTCCGGGTCGAGCGCGGAGGTTGGTTCGTCAAACAGCATGACGTCCGGGTTCATGGCCAGCGCACGGACAATGGCCACCCGCTGTTTCTGCCCGCCCGACAGCATGGCGGGGTATTCTTGCGCCTTTTCGGCGAGCCCCACCCGCCTCAGCAGGCGCATGGCGTCCGCCTCGGCTTCCGCCCGGCTCTTTTTCAGCAGGGCGATCGGCGCGGCGGTCAGGTTTTTTAGAATGGTCATGTGAGGAAAGAGGTTGAAATGCTGGAACACCATCCCCATCTTCTGCCGATGGATGTTGATGTTCACCGACAGGTCGGCCAGGTTCACGCCGTTGAAGTAGACTGCGCCGGCGGTTGGGTCCTCCAGCATGTTCAGCGTGCGCAGGAAGGTGGACTTCCCCGAGCCGGACGGACCGATGATGACGACCACCTCACCCCTGTGGATGTCGATGTTGATTTGGCTCAGCGCCGCCAGATCGCCGAACCGCTTTTCCAGGTCCTCCACCCGGATCAGGATGTTCTCATCCCCGGCGCCGGCCCGGGTGTTCCGGTCGTCAATGGTCACTGGCGCGCAGCCTCCTTTCCAGTCTGGTCACGAGATGGGACAGGAAAATGACCACAATCAGGTAGATCAGCGCGACCACGATCAGCGGCATAAACGCCATATAGGTGACGCTGCGGATGATGTCCCCGCCCTTGGCCAGGTCCTCCAGCGCGATGTACCCGGATATGGAGGTCTCTTTCAGCAGCACGATGATCTCGTTGCCGAGAGACGGCAGCACGTTTTTAAACGCCTGCGGGAGGATGATGCGCATCATGGTCTGCGCGTAGGAGAACCCCAGGCTGCGGCCCGCCTCCATCTGGCCCCGTTCGATCGACATGATGCCGGACCGGACGATCTCGGCCACATAGGCGCCGGAATTGACACCGAACGCAATGACAGCGACCACGACCTTGCTGATGTTCACCGCGCCGAAGACGACGAAGTAAATGATCATGAGTTGTACGACGACCGGGGTCCCGCGGATCACCGTCAGATACAGCTTGGCGATGCCGTTGAGAATGTTCAGCGCCACGCGCGGCACCGGTTTCAACCCGGTCACTTTGTCGTACGTCGAGCGGACGATGGCGATCAAAAAACCCAGTACCAGCCCAAGCAGCGCCGCCAGCAGCGTGATGAGCAGTGTGAGACCGAGCCCTCTGGCCAGCAGCGTCCAGCGGTCGTCCACGATGAAGACCCGTTCAAAAGAATTCTGCAGTGTGTTCCAAAACGCTTCCATCCCGTCTCCCCTTTTGCCGGCCGAAAAACAAAAGGGGCATAGACACCGTCGTTACCATTCAGGTGTTCACGCCCCCATTGCGCTGCGTTTATCCATCCCGCCGGTCTGTCTCCGGGCCTGGCGCGCCGAGCCCGGGCCTATGCGCCGGCCAGGCTATGATTATTTGCTGCGAACAATGACCACCTGAGTCGCCGTGGTATACGAAGCGCTGAAGTCCACGCTCTCCCGGCGCTCCTCGGTGTCTGTGATAGCGGCGATGCCGACGTCGGCCTTCCCTGTCTGCACCGCCGGGATGACGGAGTCGAAGTTCATGTTTTCGATTTGAAGCGTGAGACCCAGCTTGTCGCAGAGCGCCCGCGCCATGTCCACGTCCAGCCCGACGATCTGATCGCCCTCAAAATACTCATACGGCGGAAACTCCGCGTTTGTAGCCATGGTGAGCGTGCCCAAACGGGTGATGCCCTCCGGGGATGTATACGGCGTCTGGCCCGCTTTGTCGCCGATGTAGTTGGCCACAATACTGGCCAGCGTGCCGTCAACGATCAACTCGGCGAGCGCGCTGTCGATCTGATTTTTCAGCTCCGTGTTACCCTTTGCCAAGGCAATTACATATTCTTCCAACTCAAAGGGATCATCCAGGATCCGCAAATCGCTGTTTTGCTGCACATAGACCTTGGCCGGTTCGTTGTCGATCAACACGCAGTCGATCTTTCCCTGCTTAAGCGCAAGCACGGCGTCGGCGCCCTTGTTGTAACGGCCCACCTCGGCGCCCTCGACGTCGCTGGCGTAGATATCGCCCGTGGTACCGAGCTGCACGCCGATGTGCTTGCCTTCTAAATCGTCGAGGCTGAAGACCGTATTTGCGGGCACAGAACTCGCACAGCCGGCGAGCAGCGCCACCACTGCCACTGCGGCGGCCAAACACGCCAGAATCTTCTTTTTCATCATCTTTCCCTCACATCATCGTGATTTGCGGGGCCGTCGTCACATGATGTCCGACTCCCTGCGCCCACCGGAATATGGGAATACATCCCTATACACTTTCTGCAAAAGCACACAAGTCCCACACATTTGCAGGAAATCGTTCGGATGTTTTGCCCAAGGATTCTCACTACGTATTTATTAAACCACATTTTTAGGTTTTTCGCAAGGGGGCGGCGTGTATTTTTTGCATTTTTATTCATCGGGCACGGTGCGCCGCCGGTCCGCACGAAATCCGCATAGGCCGCCGGCTGGGGGCGTATAGAATAGGGAGTGCGAAGTGAAAGGAATGATTCTCCATGTTTTGGGTCGTCAACGGAAAACGCGTCCTCTCCGTGGTCGGCGCCGGCCTGATCCTGCTCACGGCGGCCTTCTGGTCTCTGTCGAGAAGCGGCGCGCGCGCGTCGGTCGCCGCGTCCGGCGACTGGGGACTGCACTTCCCCAAAGAGGGCCGCCCCCCGACGGGCAACGCGACCGCCGATTTTTTGGCCGAGTACGGCGCTGTCTTTCTGGGCGATACAAAACAGCCCCGGCTCTACCTCACCTTCGACGCGGGTTATGAAAACGGGTACACGGCATCCATTTTAGACACGCTGAAGAAGCATGGTGTCCCGGCGGCGTTTTTCCTCGTGGGACACTACGTCGAGTCGGCGCCCGACCTGGTGCGGCGGATGCACGAGGAGGGTCACATCGTCGGCAACCACACCTACCACCACCCCGATATGAGCGCCCTCACCGACAAAGCCGCCTTCGCGGAGGAACTCACGGCACTGGAGACGCGCTACCGGGAGGTCACCGGCTACGAACTCTCCCGCTTCTACCGGCCGCCGCAGGGCAAATTCAGCGAACAGAACCTAGCGCTGGCCCAGGAGCTGGGCTATCGGACCGTCTTTTGGAGCCTCGCCTATGTGGACTGGCGCCAGGACCGACAGCCCACGCGCGAGGAGGCCTTTGGCAAGCTGCTGCCGCGCACGCACAACGGTGCCATTGTATTGCTGCACACCACCTCAAAAACCAATGCGGAGATCCTCGACGAACTGCTGACGAAATGGACGGAGATGGGCTACAGTTTCGGCACACTGGATGAATTGTAAGCGGCCAACCCCTTCGCGCGCGCCACCGAGTGGGCCTTGGGCACAAAGTCCGCGGGCCCACCACAAAAAGGGCACTTTCAAAACGGTCGCAGGCCGTTTTAAAAGTGCCCTTTTGCGCGTCTCCTTACGTCAAAGTGAGTTCAGCCAGACAATCTTCCACAATGTCACGCACTGAAACAGGGGTGACATTGTGGCGCATCAGCCGCGCGAGCAGCCCTTCAATGGTCTCCCGTGAGGTGGTCAGTCCGTGGATCTCTTCCTTGGACAGCACCTCTCCGGACCGCAACGCGACACACAACCCATATTCTTCGCAGAGAACAGAGTCGTCGCCCCTTTTGATTTCGTCAACCACAATGTCATACTGCAATTGACCGTCCAGCGTCTCCGCCTGCATGCGGCAGCTTCCAAATGAAACTTTCATGGCAAAAACCTCAAATCTTCCTCCAAGTCTATCCATCCGCCCCTGGGGAAATTTCCGGCGTCCCAGGGCCTACGCACCGACCGGGATTTGCCTATGCCGCAACTCGGTAATGTAACGCCCCCCCTTCCAAATATAGTCTCACATATATTATCGGCATCACACCTCCATTAAAACACATTTTTATTGATTTTTCTAGTATTTCCATTTTATTACATATTCTTCCGTTTTCCAGATATAGTGGTTCTCACTCTTAAGAGCACTACAGTTTTGTCTGTCTCTGTCATAAATAGATCGAAAATATGAGGAATGATTCTAAAAATCGTCGTTGTGCACAACGGTTTTCGCGCCTTTTTTTGCTTATTTTTACTAAATTTTAGTAATTTGTGTGCCACACCCGCACCGGCGGCGCGGTTTATCGGAACGACGCGGAAAAGTACCCCAGTCCAAACGTGGTGTTTTTCCCGATGTGTAAGATCCGGGCCGCGTGAATCCACGGCACAAAGGGGGTCAGGTCCCCCGCAAGCGCGACGGTTCCGACAAGTCCGCCGATTTCCATCTTGGCGTGTATCCGGCCTGAGTAGCGCGTGAGGTCCCGCCAGCGCAGCGCGTATGTCTCTATGCGCACCGCCTGTGCGGCCTCGCGCAGGCGCGCCGCCTCGTCCGCATCCGCGCCGTCGCCGTACCGCTCGCAGGCCTGTACAGTCCGTGCAACCAAGTTGCGCAGCAGGGTCGGCGCGTCCACTGCGCGCAGCGGCACCCCTTTTCTGCGGATGCGCAGCGGCGTGTGAAACGCCAATTTGCAGCCGGCGACGTCCTCCAGCCGCAGGACCGGCAACGGCACCGGCCGGGCGGCGGCGGGATAAAAGACGCCGTCGGACCAGACAAAGCGATCGTGTACGCCGTGTCGGACTTCTATGAGCTGAAACGGAACGCGGGCCACACCGAGTCCCCTGTGCTCAATCGCCCGGAGCGCATCCACCATGGCGCGCGCATACGCGGCCGCGCCGCCCAGCAGCAACAAACGGAAGACGATTGTCTCCCCCGCCGCATACGCGGTCTTCCCCTCCGGTGGGAGCGTCAGCACATAGGGATTGGCGGTGTCGAGCCCGCTGCCGTCCACGCGCCGGTTGCAGTAAAAATAATCATACGCCTGCCTGTTGTGCAGAAGTGCGTGACCGATCACCCCGCGGAGCGCGGAGCCCAAAAAGGGAGGCAGCGTCGCCTCTCCCAGGGCGCATAGCGTCACCTCCAACGGGAGCATTTGGAGCGAAAACGGCGGACATCTGTCCATGGCCTTCCCTCCCATTTTGGACAAAAGAGACAGTTCTTTTGTGATAAGATCTCAGACGCCAAGAACAAAATCAGAAGCAGACAGATGAATCGTCCCCTTTTTGTCCGATTGCGGCAAAAAGGTCGGCCCATTGGCCGTCCGGGCGGTAGAAGACGGGAGGATATCCCAGCGGCGCGGAGACGGTGTGCTCACCGCCGGAGTGGACCTGTTTGGTCCACATGTGCAGCCAGTGACCTGCCGGGAGCAACAGCGTCTGCGACCGCCGGCCCCGCCTCAGCACCGGCGACACCAGCATCTCCTCGCCCAGCATATAGCTATGGTGGACCCGGCGCAGCCTGTCGTCGTCCGGGAAAACCATCCACATCGGCCGCATCACCGGCAACCCGGTGTGGGCGTTCTCCCGAATCAGCGCCCGCATGTAGGGCGCGAGCGCCGCGTGCACACGCGTCAGCCGGGCAAACACCGACAGCGTCTCCTCGTCCGCATCGAATTCCAGCTGCGCCCCGCCCATGTCCGCCATACGCATAATAGGCGTAAACGCCGCGTACTCCGTCCAGCGCAGCAGCAACTCCTTTGTGCGGCGCGCGGCGAAGGACACGTTGCCCCCCACGTCGGACAGGCTGAGGCCTATCCCGCCGCAGGCCAGCGTGAGGGCGGCGTCCAGCGCCGAGGGCAGACCGTCTTCCGCCCCCCAACCGGTGTTGTGATCGCCCGTGGACGCCAGCATCGTCTGCCCGCCCATGGCGCCGTATCCGGCGCGGGTAAAGAAGACCGCGTCCGCCGTGCGGCCAGCCTCCCGCACGGCTTCCCGATTGAGTTTGGCCCATAGCATGGGCCAGCGGTTGTGCATCCGATTGGAGCTCTCCCGGTTGGCCAGCACGGCCCGGGCCGGGAGGAAATATCCCATATCGGCCATGTAACCGCTAAACCCAAACTGCAGGATATTTTTTTTGATGATCTCCTTGTACCAGGCACAGGCGTCGGGGTTTGAGAGGTCGAGATGCCCGGCCATAAAACCGCCCATGTCGTTGATGAAATTGCCGCTTTCCGGCTTGCGCACCAAAAAGCCGCTGAGCGACGCCTCGGCGAACAGCCGCCCCTCGATGGAGAGATGAGGGTTTATATAGGCCAGCGTGTGGAGCCCGCGCACGCCGAATTCCCCGATCATTTTGTCCAGTTTGGGGTAGAGCTCCCGGTTCCACACCCAGTCAAAAAACACCTGCCAGCGCCGCCCCGTCTCCCGCAGACCCGACCAGTCGCGAACACAGACCGCCGACACCCGCGCTCCGGCCGCCAGCACCCGCTCCAGCCGCTCGATCAGCCGCGCCGCGCCGCCCTGCGTCTCGATCCACGCGCCCTCCACGCACCACTGCGGCAGGACGGGCTGGCGCCCCAGCAGCCGGGTGAGCCGCTCCATGAGCGCCGGCACATCGGCGGCCACACCGACAATCACGGCTGCCGGCAGATCCCAAAGCTCCACACGGTGGTGGCGTGGGGCACGGAAATCCAACGCGCCGTAGACTGGAGCGTCGATGTGGACAAAGATGCCGTCCTGTGTCACAAAGGTGGGCTGCGGGTGATAAGTGGCGTGGCGCCCGCTGCCCGGACGAAACGGGAGACGCGCACTTTCGCGCCCGATCCGCCGCTCGTGCACCCATAGCGGGAGCCGATGTCCCCGCAGGTCCAGCAGGCCGTACTGGGCGCCTCCGCCGTAGACGCAGTGGCCGGGTGTCGCCGGAAACTGGAGCCACAGCCGGTTGAGCCCGGTGGTGGACCGCTGCGGGGTCAGCACCAGATTGCCGTCCGCCTCCGACAGGTGAAACGTAAGCGACAGGTCCCCCCCCCAAAAGCGGATGGATGAGCGGCCGGCGTCGTAGTGCGCGTTCGTCAGCATTGTGCGCCGGCTCAGCCGGTCGGAGATGCGCCAGTGTCCGCCATGGGCGTGGAACGCTCCGGCGCCCTGCCCGGCGATGACAAACGGGCTGTCCGGCGTGTGCGTCAGCACCGGACGGTCCGCCAAATATACGGTCAATGCGTCGTTTTGGGCCTCCACGCGCAACATAAAAAACTCCTTACAAAAACAGATCCAACTTCGCATCCGGCGCAGCATCAAGCGTCGCATCCGGCCCTGCCCGAGGGCTGTCGTCTCATTGTATCACGGATTTTCGGCTCCCACAAGGGACCTCAAAAATTCCCTTGGTCCAGCGTGTCTCGTGTTCACAATTTCTTCTAAAACTGTTCAAAAAGACTTCTTTTTTTTGTCATGACACCGTCATAATTATCCCGTATGATGAAGCCATCAACCGGAAATGCTAACGTTTGTGGCGGACCACATGAACGCAAAGGAGCGATGATGACTGTGTACGAACAGAAGAATCCCGACCTCTTGGGCACGAGCCCGGAAGTCACGCCGGCGTCTTTTATGCCGGCACAGCCCATAGCATCCGCGTCGGTGGAGGCGGCGCCGGCAGAACCCGCGCCGATGGACGCACCGCCGGCCGACACCGCGCCGGCAGAGACGACGCCGGTCTTCACACCCACGCAGTCCGCGCCGGCGGCCGATGCCCCCGTGGGACCGTATTATCCCGCCTATCCCGCTTACCCCGCGCCCACTCCGTCTTATCCCTCATACGCTTATCCGTATGAATATGCTCCCTATGCTTTCGGGCCCGCCCCGGAGAGCTGGCGCGCCGAGGCGCCGCCCGCCTACGCGGGGCACGATGTCTGGGGATCGGCGGAGACCGTTTCTCAGGCGCCCGCCTTCTATCCGCCGCCCGCCGTCCACACGGCGCAGGACAGCGCGCCCAAAGACAGCAAGGCCAAACATGGCAAACCCAAATCGAAGACCCGTCTCTTTCCGATCGTAGCCCTGTGCCTGATCTTCACGCTGATCGGCGGCGCCGTCGGCGGCGCGCTGGGCGTGAGCCTGCTGCCCCGCCTGCAACCGTTCGAAGCATCGATGAATAATACGGGGACGGCACCGGTCGCCGCCGCGGGCAACGCGTTGGACACAGGGGGAACAAGAAACGACAGTGCGTTGCTGCCCGTCGCCTCGTCCGGCGCCTCGCTGACCACGCGGCAGATTTATGAGAAGTGCAATCCCTCCGTCGTCGCCATCGCCACCGAAACCACCGTACGCAATGTGTTTGGGCAGACGGTGACCCAACCGGCGGCCGGTTCCGGATTCATCGTCTCCGCGGACGGTCGCATCGTCACAAACAATCATGTGATCGAAAACGCCAGTTCCGTCAGTGTGACGCTGCACGACGGCAAGAGTTACAAGGCCACTGTCATGGGGCGCGATTCAGAGACGGACCTGGCCGCCCTGAAGATTGACGCCACCGGTCTCATTCCGCTCGTCTGGGGCGATTCCAAGGCGCTGAGGGTAGGCGACCCGGCCATCGCCATTGGGAATCCGCTGGGCGAACTGGCCAACACGATGACGAGCGGCATCATCAGCGCGCTGGATCGGGCCATCAACATTGACGGCACCCCTCGGAACATGCTGCAGACCGACGCCGCCATCAGCCCCGGCAACTCCGGCGGGCCGCTGATCAATGAATACGGTCAGGTGGTGGGTATTATCACCGCCAAGAGTACCGGCAGCGGCGTGGAGGGTCTCGGCTTCGCCATTCCGGCGGCCGACGCTCAGCCCATTCTCGACGAGCTCTTCAAGAACGGCCGCGTCACGGGCCGCCCCCAACTCGGCATCTCCGTACAGCGGCTCGCAGATTCTCTGGCGCAGTCCTACCGGGTAAATCCGGGCCTGTATATCATGTCTGTAGAGGCCGGTTCCTGCTCCGACAAAGCCGGATTGCGTGCTGGTGACCAAATTTTGGAGCTCGGCGGCGTCGCGGTGAGTACTCCTGACGAGCTCAACGCGCAGAAAAACAAGTACAAGGCCGGCGCCACCGTTAAAATCAAAATTTCTCGCAACGGCGAGACGCTGACCCTAGATGTCGTCTTTGACGAAAAGACGGAAATTCCCAACATCGCGACGGAGACGCAGCCCCGGCTTCCGAGCGGCTTCTTCTGGCCCGAGGACTCAGGCGGCCTCTAAGAGCCCGTCGAAAAACAACTTTCAATTTGACTTCTTTCTTTTCTTCCTTTCGCTTACTTTCTTTTTTCCCTCCTCATTCGATTTTCCCTCCTTCTACTTTACTCCACTGACTTCCGCACCCAGGCAAGGCCCTCTTCTCAAAACAGGAAGAGGGCCTTGTCGCGTGGCGCGCGACAATTGATTTGATGCCACTGACTTCCGCACCCAGACAAGATCCTCTTCTCAAAACAGGAAGAGAGCCCTGTCGCGCGGTGAACAATGCACAATTGACAATGTACAATTGACAATGTACAATTGACTAAAGTTCCCCATACGTTTTACAACAAACAGCAACCCATAGTTAACTATCAACTCTCACTTATCAACTATCAATTGTCACCGGGGGTGTCTTGTGGGCGGCGAGACGGAATTGTATATGGAGCTGGCGCTGGCGTTGGCGCGGGAGGCTGCCGGGGCGGACGAGGTCCCCGTCGGGTGCGTCGTCGTACGGGACGGCGCTGTCGTGGGCCGCGGGCGCAACCGCCGGGAGAGCGCTCGACATGCGCTCGCGCATGCGGAGCTCATCGCCATCGACGAGGCCTGCCGGACCTTGGGCGGCTGGCGGCTGCCCGGCTGTGACCTGTATGTGACATTGGAGCCCTGCCCCATGTGCGCCGGCGCCATCATAAACGCCCGGATCGCGCGCGTCTTTTTCGGTGCGCGCGACCCCAAAGCCGGTGCCGTCCGCAGCCGAGTCGCTCTCTTTGACCTCGGTTTCAACCACAGACCCGCCGTCTTCGAGGGCCTGCTGGCAGACGAGGCAGGCGCACTGCTGTCCGACTTCTTCCGGCACAAACGCCGCCCGCCGGAGTAAGCGGCGCCCGCACGAAATTTAACAATAAGATTTAATAGTCTTTTAATATTTGTCTCTATTTTTTTTAATACTATCGGACTATACTGAAAACATCGCGAGTGATTTTTTGTTTGTTTTGTTTTTTCATCTTTTCCCCTCCTATTATGAAGCGAAGGAACAGGTCATCCCTGTTCCTTTTGCTGTTTTGAGATTTTGAGGTTTTCAGCCTTTCACGCTTTCCTCCGGCGGCGGGGCGGCCCGGCGGCTCAGCAAAAATCCTTCCAAGATCAGAGCCGCGGCCACGGCGTCGAGCTTTTCGCGGCCGCGTCGTCCGGACCGGCCGACCCCGTGCAGGATGCGCTGCGCCTCGGCTGTCGTACGCCGCTCGTCCCACAGAAAGACGGGGAGCGCCGTTTTGGTGCGCAACACCTCCGCCAGCCGTTCGCTCTTTTGGGCGCGCTCACCCCGCGTGCCATCCATGTTCTTGGGAAGCCCGACGACCAAACACGCCACGCGCCGCGCGGCCGCCTCTGCGGCAATCACATCCGCCAATTTGCCGGCCGAAGTTTCTTTGACCACAAAGGCTTCGCCCACCAGACTGCCCATGGCGTCCGAGACAGCCAGTCCCGTCCTCACATCCCCATAATCGACGGCCATAACGCGCATGACAACTCCCCCTTGCTTTGACGATCTTGTACATAGAGAATAGACCGGCTAACGTGGGTTGCACCTGCAACTCACAACCCAAATTCTTGTTTTTTGTTGTCGCTTCGCGGCAACAAGGTACTAATAGGCTGGACAAACGGTCCGATTTGCGACATACTGTAATAAAAGACTTAGCCCCGGCTTTGTCCCGATGGGGCCACCCGAAGCAGGAGGCACATATGAAAACACTGCGCGGCATCTTATCGTTTTTTCTCATCGGAACGCTGTTCCTGTCGCTGGCCGCTTGCGGCGTCGAGACGACCCCCCCGGACCCCACGCCGTCTGCCGCGCCGTCTCGCACACCCACACCGACGCCCACGCCGATGCCCACGCCTACACCAGCGCCCTCTCCCACGCTCGACCCGCCGACGCCTTCTCCCACACCGACGCCACCCTCACCTTCAAGCGACGCGCAGCCAACCACCCAGCCGGCTGCCACACCGACGCCCACACCGACACCGACGGCCCCTCCGCCCGCACCCAGTCCGGTCACCGACGCTTGGGACACCCAGCCGCTGACCATCAATGGCGTCTCGTACCGCTTGCCGCTGTCGTCGCCGGCAGAGTTGGAAGAAAATGGTTGGCATTTTGCGCCGGACAGTCTCGACGCGGACCTGTCGGCCGGCGAGGAACGCTGGATACCGGCCGGCGGCGCGGGGACCCTGATGCTGGGCATACGCAATCTGTCCGAAGAGACACAGGCGGCTCGGGCATGCGCCGTGACACATCTGAACCACAACATGGGCTATGCCGAGAGCGGCACTGTTCTCACCCTGCCGGGCGGGATCTCTCTCGGCGCCTCCCGGGCGGACGTCGAAGCGGCCTACGGACCGCCGGACACCGTCAAAGAAACGCCCCTCATCGTCCACCTGACCTACCGCACTGCATCCGTCTCTCTGTCCCTGTCCTTAATCCGGGACGCCGTTGTGGATCTCACTTTTGAGAGCCTGTAACGGCATGGTATGCCGATTTGCCTCTTGAGGCAAATGTTTTTCCCATCCCTCTTTACATCGCGCAGACGGCATGGTATGATGAAAGACAGGAGCGCCAAGGCGGCTGTGTTTTGTTATGCGCCCGTGGCTCAATGGATAGAGCATCAGATTCCGGTTCTGAGGGCTGGGGGTTCGAGTCCCTCCGGGCGTGCCAAATATGCGGTTGACGCCGCCGTGCACCATGAGCAGTGAACAGCATCTATGAGGAGCTGCGGCGCCGCATATTTGCATTGTTCACTGTTCTTCATTTAGGGTCTGTCGAAAAAGACCCTGTACATTTGACTTGCCCTTTTGCGCCCCTAAAAGGCGTTGCATCCGCCAGAAATCTTTAACACCTTGTTGCCGCGAAGCGGCAACAAAAAACAAGAATTTGGGTTGTGGGTTGCAGGTGCAACCCACGTTAGAGATATCCATTTGAGAGAGGAGGCCGGTGTATGCACCGGTACAGCGAGAGTTTTTCCAAACGGTGCGATCTGCTTGCGCCGCAGGTCGTCGGCGCCCTGCAAAGCCGCCGCTTCGAGGCATACTACTGCCCAACCGGCGCGGAGGCCGCCGCTCTGGCCCTCGGCCTTATCCCCGAGGGCGCGTCGGTCTCGTGGGGCGGGTCTGTGACCCTTCAGGAAATCGGCCTTCTGGACCTTGTCCGCCGCGGACCCTTCCGGCCTCTCGACAGGGACACCGCCCAAAACCCCGAGGAACGCCTCGACCTGATGCGGCAGGCGCTTTTGTGCGACGTCTACCTGACCAGCGTGAACGCCCTGAGCGAGGACGGTCAACTCATCAACATAGACGGCGTCGGCAACCGGACGGCGGCTTTCACCTTCGGCCCACGGAGCGTCGTCGCGGTGGTGGGCATGAACAAGCTGTGCAAAACGCGCCCGGAGGCGGAGATCCGCGCCCGGACATACGCCGCCCCGCTGAACGCTCAACGCGTCCTCGCCGGCGCCGACCCGGAGACCGTAAAAACGCCCTGCCAGCGCACCGGTACCTGCGCCGACTGCAAATCCAGCGCCTGCATCTGTTCGTTCCTCGTCACAACCCGCATGTGCCGCCCCGCCCATCGGATCAAAGTCATCCTCGTGGGCGAACCCTTGGGCTATTGACGGCCGCACCTCATAAACCTCATAAAAAAGCGTTGCTCCACGAGACGGCGTCCAGATAGAGCCGCAGCAGCTGTTCTTCCGTGACCCCGAAACAGCGGCAGCGCTCCACGGCGTCCTCCCATTTGCCGTGCTCATAGGCGGCGATGATCCCCAAAATGTCGGCGATGGGCCCGCGGCTCTCGATGAGCACCTCCTCAATCTCGGTCACGCCGGAGAGCTGGGGCAGCACATCCGCCATCGGCATCTCCATGATCACATCGAGTAGGGAAAACAGGCCGCTCATAAACAGCTGCTCGGAGTCGAGCGAACGGCAGTGGCGCGCGCCAAACGTCTCGAGAAAACGCCCGCGGATCAACGAGGTGCGGATGATCTCGTCCGACTTGCCGGACGTGATACCGATCATGGCGAGCAGGGAGATCCATTTTTTAATCTCACGCAGCCCCAAAATCGCCAGCGCATGGCGGATGCTCTTGACCTCGTGCCGCGCACCGAAGTAGGCGGAGTTCACGAGACGCAGCAGGCGGTAAGAGAGCACCACATCGCGGCGGATGATGCGGGCCAGATACGCAAAATCCACGTCCGTCCGGCTGACCTGCCGGATGAGCTGAATGTAATTGATCATCAACGGGTCAATTTTTTTGTTGGACACAATGACTGGCTTACTGAAAAAATAGCCCTGAAAATAGCTGAAGCCCATGTCCATGGCCTGCTGGAAGATCTCGTGCGTCTCCACCTTCTCCGCCAGCAGCCTGGGGGAGCGCGGCCGCAGCTTTCGGACAACCTCCCGGATCTCCTCCGGGTCCGCGTCCAGCCAGTCGATTTTGACGATGTCGGCCCACTGGATCAGAGGTTCGAGTTCCGGCCGGTAGACAAAATCGTCCAGCGCGATGGTGTATCCCGCCTCTTTCAGCAGACGGCAAGCCTCCGCCACCGAAGGCAGCGGCGCCACATCCTCCAGAATCTCCACCACCAGGTATTGATTTGGGAAGAGCGTAGCAATGCCTGCCTCCAGCAAATTTTGCGTGAAATTAATAAACGCCGGCTTGTCCCCGGTGATCTTTTCGATGCTGTTTCCATAAAAGCTGCTCATGATTGTCTCCGAGGAGGCCTTGTCCGGATCGGACAGTATGGCGGCAAAATTTTGCGTCTCGTCAAATCGGTGGAGCAGCTCATACGCAAACACATTCATCTTGCGGTCAAAAATGGGCTGACGAGCGATGAACTGATTCAAAGTTCCGTCTCCCTCTGCGGTGTTTGGCTTGTCATATGACCATAGGTCATGCGCGTCATATCGATTGTTTTTATTATATACCCTCGGCGTCCGTTCGTCAATTGGGCACTTCTTTCACAACCAAGCTCCCTAAACGCTTCGTGCCCGGCGCTGCGCCGGCTGGGGCTTTCAAAACCGAACATATGTTTTTTGTTTTTGATTTCTCCGCGTTTTCTGAAAATCGCCGAAGATTTATCTCAAACAAATGTACGAATTCCAAAAATAGTGCTTGCTTTTTGGGGCGGTATCCGATATACTAGATGAGCAGTGGGGGAAAGTGGTGAAGTAAGCTCAAATTTTTGACAATATAACAAGTGAGGTGGGGAGATGCTCGGCACATACCAGTACGCGCTTGATGCGAAGGGCCGCGTGTTTGTACCCGCCAAGCTGCGCGAAGAACTGGGCGACGTCATCTATGTCTCCAAAGGCGTCGACAACTGTCTCTTTGTCTACGGCGCCCCGGAATGGGGCAAGATAGAAGAAAAGTTGGCTGCCATGCCGGTAAGCCGCGCCCGCTACTTACAGCGCAGCCTCTTTCCCTCGGCCGCCCGCTTCGAATTGGACGCGCAGGGGCGTATCCTGCTCCCGCAGGCGCTGCGCGAGCACGCGGAGCTCACCAAGGACGTGACGATCGTGGGTGTGGGCAACCGGGCGGAGATCTGGAGCCTTGAGAACTGGACGCGCTACAACGAGCAGGCCGGCGACAAATTGGCGGAAGCCATGGATGAGCTGGGGTTCTAATGCCGTACGATCATACCCCCGTAATGCTGACACAGTGCCTTGAGATGCTGCGCGTGCAGCCCGACGGCGTCTATGTGGACGCGACCGCAGGCGCGGGCGGACACGCCGAAGCCGTAGTCCGCGCCCTGGAGAGCGGCCGGCTTCTTTGTCTGGACAAGGACCCGGAGGCACTGGCGCGGGCCCGGGCGCGGCTGGCGCCCTTCGAAGACCGAGTGCTGTTTGTGCACAGCGACTACCGGCGCCTCTCCGATGTATTGGCGGCGCACCGCATCTCCGGTGCGGACGGCATTTTGTTTGACCTCGGCGTCTCCTCGCCGCAGTTTGATGACCCCGCGCGCGGATTCAGCTACCGTTTTGACGCGGTGCTGGACATGCGTATGAACCCGGAGGATCTGCTGACGGCCCGCGAGATTGTGAACACGTGGCCCCAGACGGAGCTCAGGCGCATCCTGTTCGATTACGGGGAGGAACCTCACGCGCCGCTGATCGCCGCCGCGCTCGTCAGACAGCGGGCAAAGGCGCCCGTCGAAACCACGGGACAACTGGCCGACATCATTGCGCAGGCGCTGCCGGCCAAGTCCCGCCGCCGGCCAGGACACCCCGCCAAGCGAAGTTTTCAGGCCATCCGGATTGCGGTGAACGACGAGCTCGGCGGGCTGGCACAGGGCCTCGCGGCTGCCATCGACGCGCTGAACGCAGGCGGACGGCTGGTGGTGCTCAGCTTCCACTCGCTGGAGGACAGGGTTGTCAAAACCGCTCTTGCCGATGCTGCACAAGGCTGCCTCTGTCCCAAAGATCTGCCGGTGTGCGTCTGCGGACACACCCCCGCGCTGCGGATCCTCACACGGCGGCCGCTTACGGCCGGCCCCGAGGAATTGACGGAAAACCGACGTGCCCACAGCGCCAAACTGCGGGCCGCCGAAAAACTGTAGATTTCCTTTCGTTTCCATCTCTGTTTCGCACGCCATGTCCCTATTTTCGGTCAGGAGGTGTTCCCCATGAGCACGCAGGCTGCAAATGTGGCACAGGACCTCTCCCGTTTTGACAACCGGCGCCGTGTACGCGAGGCCGTAGCACAGGATATCCTGGAGCAGTCGGCCGTCAAAACGCGCGCGCAGTCACGGGCCAAAGAAAAGGTTCGTGTATCCGGCTGGATGCTGCTGGGTTTCGCGACATTTGCCGCCTCCATGTTCGTCGTCGTCCACTCCCATGTGCGGCTCGCGGAACTGTCCGCGGAAACCGGCGCGCTGTCTCGGGAGATCGCGTCGTTGAAACAGGAAGCCTCCCTCCTGCAGAAGTTGGGCGACGGCAAGGTCAATCTGGCGGCGATCGAGCGGATCGCCACGGAGGAACTTGGGATGACCAAACCCACACGCGACCAAGTGATCTACATCGATCTGTCCGACGGCGACCATGCTGTCGTGTTGAAAAAACCGGGCGGCTTTTGGCGCGATCTGTTCGGCGGCTGATCCTTTTGGCCGCCCCAGGCGCGTTTCGCCGCTTTCGGGGCATACCCGCGCGCGCGCTACCTATACATAGAGAGAGGAAGGAGTGGGGAGACAGATACGAGCTCCCCCTTCCGTGTTATGCCCCGCGCGGCAACCGAGAGGTGGGGGTTTTATGTCAAGAGCGTCCAAACAGATGCCGGCGTCCCGCCGCGCGAATCGCACTGTACTTTTTCGCACCTTTGTGCTGATGGCCCTCTGTGGCGTCGGCCTCTTTGTGCCGCTCGGAATGAAACTCTACGACATCCAGATCGTAAACCACGACAAATATGAGCGAATGGCGGTGGAACAACAGACCAGAAACACGGTGATCTCGCCGCTACGCGGGACCATCTTCGACCGCAACTACAAGACGCTGGCCGTGTGTGCCAGTGTGGACACCGTCTTCATCTCTCCGGTGGACATCGAGAGCGAGGATCAGGCCCAACTCGTCGCGCGCGGGCTGTCGGAGATCTTGGACGTGGACTACGAAACCATATATGCAAAGACACAGAAGAAAGACCGCCAGTATGAGGAGATCCGCAAAAAGGTTGAGAAAGACTTGGCCGACCGGGTGCGGACTTTTATCTCAGACAATAAGCTCCAGCAAATCGTATATGTGACGCCGGATTCCAAGCGCTACTATCCGAACGGTAACTTCGCCTCCCATGTCCTCGGTTTTGTCAGCGACGACAATCAGGGGCTGGACGGCGTGGAGGCCGTCTACGACGAAAGCTTGAAGGGGACGCCGGGCCGGGTGGTGGCCGCACGGGACGCCAAAAATCGCGTCATGCCCTTCCAATATGAGAAGCATTACGACGCGCAGGACGGCCTGGGTGTCGTCCTCACGCTGGACGAGACGATGCAGCACTTTTTGGAGAACCATCTGCAGACGGCTCTGGTGGAAAATGATGTGCGCAACAAGGCGGCCGGCATTGTCATGGACGTGAAAACCGGGGAAATCCTGGCGATGGACACCCGATACGGATACGACCCGAACGAACCGCGGACGCTGACGGACCCCGCCGCCCTCGACACGCTCTCGGGCCTTGAGGGCGAGGAACGGAGTGCGCTGCTGAAAGACGCGCTCCTCGCGCAGTGGCGCAACAAGATCGTAAACGATACCTATGAGCCGGGCTCGACCTTTAAGATCATCACGGCGGCGGTGGCGCTGGAGGAGAAGGCCGTCTCTCTGGACGACACGTTCTTCTGTACAGGTTCGATCATGGTGCCCGGTTGGAATAGGCCCATCCATTGCCATAAACTGGCCGGCCACGGCGCAGAGACTTTCGTGCAGGGCGTGCAAAACTCCTGCAACCCAGTGTTCATCACGGTGGCCCAGCGGGTCGGGCAGACACGGTTTTACGACTATTTCCGGGCTTTTGGCTTTACGGAGAAAACCGGTGTCGACTTGCCCGGCGAATCGGGCAGTGTGTTCCACTCGCAGGAGGCCTTCCACGAGGACACGGTCGCGCTGTCGACCTACGCCTTCGGCCAGACCTTCAACATCACGCCGATTCAGCTCATCACGGCGGTGTCGGCGGTGGCCAACGGCGGCAGCCTGATGAAGCCGCACATCGTCCGGGAACTGACGGACGATCAGGGCCGCGTGGTTCGAAGCATCCAGCCCGAGGCGGTCCGGCAGGTGATCTCCGGCGAGACCTCCCGGACATTGTGCGAGATCCTGGAATCCGTGGTCAGCAAGGGCACCGGCATAAACGCTTATGTCAAGGGCTTCCGCATTGCCGGTAAAACCGGCACGTCCCAAAAGCGCGACCCGGCGACGCACGAGTACATGTCGGGCAAGTACGTCGTCTCATTTGTGGGCTTCGCCCCGGCCGACGACCCGCAGGTGGCCGTGCTGGTCCTGCTCGACGAGCCAATGTACGGCCCGCCGAACCTGCGCACCGGCGGCGGTATGGCGGCGCCGGTGGTGGGCCGCATCATGTCCGACATTTTGCCTTACATTAATGTCGCGCCGCAATACACGCCGGAGGAGGCCGCCACGTTGGAAATCACCGTGCCGACGGTGAGCGGGCTGCCGGTGGCGGAAGCGGAACAGCTTCTGAAGGACCGAGAGATCGGATACTCGGTAAAGGGCCGGGGCGACATGGTGTCCGCGCAGGTGCCGGCCGCCGGCGCACAGGTGCCCGGTACGGCCGAGATCATCCTCTACCTGGGCGATGCGCAGCCACCGGAGAGCGTGACGGTACCGGACGTGGTCGGGATGACGGCCGAACGGGCCAACCGGGCGCTGGTAAACGCGGGGTTTTACATGCGGGCCATGGGCGCCACCACCGCCGTGGGCGGCGGTACGATCGTGGCGGCCCATCAGAGTGTGGCGGCCAACACGCAGGCGCCTCCCGGCGCGACCATCGAAGTGGAATTCTTCGACACAAGCCTGCGGGACTGACGCAGCCTTCGCGTGGGCGGGCGCAAATCAAGGGGGAGCATATGAAACTGGTGGAACTGCTAGCAGAGATCACACCCGTCTCTCTGGGGGCCGACCCCGGCCTGGAGGTAAAGGGACTGTGCCTCGATTCTCGACGGGTGTCGGTGGGGGACCTGTTTTTTGCCGTACCCGGCACCCATGAGGATGGAGCGGCCTATATCCCCCAGGCGCTGGCTGCCGGCGCGGCGGCCGTCGTGACGGAGACGGAGACAGACACCGCGACGCCGTCCGTGCGCGTGTCCGACCTGCGCGCCGCAATGGCCGCGATGGCCGCGCGTTTCTATGGGTACCCGGCCGCCCGTCTGCGCATGATCGGAGTCACGGGCACGAACGGCAAGACCACCGTCACGCACATCGTCAAGGGCATTTTGGAGCGGGCCGGCGGTTTTCGGGTGGGTCTCATCGGCACCAACGGCAACTGGATCGGCGACACGCCTCTGCCCTCCGAGCACACAACGCCCGACATCCTGACACTGCAGGCACTGCTGTCCGGGATGGCCGAAGCGGGCTGCACCCACTGCGTGATGGAGGTTTCATCCCATGCGCTCTCCCAACGCCGCGTGGACGGCGTCGAATTCCGGGAGGCGCTGTTCACAAACCTCACGCAGGACCACATGGACTATCACCGCGACATGGAAGCGTATTTTCGCGCCAAAGCGCTGCTCTTTCAGCAATCCGACGCCGCCGTGCTGAATCTGGACGATCCTCATGGCCAGCGGTTGGCGGAGGACTCCGCCCTCAACTCCATCACCTATTCGACACAGCGCGACGAGGCGGATGTGGTGGCCAAGAACATCCGTTTCAAGGCCAACCGGGTTGAGTTCGAAGTCGTGACTACCTCCGGCATCGCCCGGATCGAATGGGCGACGCCGGGTCTCTTCTCCGTCTACAATGCGCTGGCCGCCGTGGCGTGCGCGCTGATGGAGGGCGTCGCGCTGCGGGACATCGCGGCGGCGACGCGGGAAATCCCGCCGGTGCGCGGACGCATGGAGGTGGTGCCGGGGCCCGAAGGCGTCACGGTCGTCATCGATTACGCCCATACGCCGGACGCACTGGAGAACCTGCTCTCGGCCGTGGGCGCGTACCACAGCGGACGCGTCATCACGCTGTTCGGCTGCGGCGGCGACCGAGACCGGGGCAAGCGCCCTCTGATGGGAGCCGCCGCGGCGCGGTTGTCGGATCTCGTCATCGTGACCTCCGACAATCCGCGTACGGAGCCGCCGGCACAGATCATTGAGGAGATCATGGCCGGCGTCCCGACGACCGGCGCGCCCGTGCTGGTGGTAGAAAACCGCGTCGAGGCCATCGGCCGGGCGCTCGCAGAGGCCAAATCGGGGGACGCGGTGCTGCTGGCCGGTAAGGGACACGAGGACTATCAGGAGATAAACGGGCAAAAATTTCCGCTTGACGAACGCGAGGTCGTGGCCGATTGGGTCCGTCAAACGCAGGAACAGGAGGGGTAGGCACCCATGGTCAGACTGCTCTGCGCCTTCGCCCTCTCCTTCGGACTGACGGCCGCATCCGGCCTGTTGCTGCTGCCGCTGCTGCGCCGGCTGAAGCTCGGCCAGAGCATCCGCGAGGAGGGACCGCGCTGGCACATGTCCAAATCCGGCACCCCCACGATGGGCGGCCTTATGTTTGCCGCCGGCGTCACGGCCGCCGTGCTGCTCCTGGGGCTGCCTTATCTCGCGCAGGGCCGCTACGAGCATCTGCTCGCTCTGGCTTTCGCCTGGCTCTATGGGGGTATTGGCTTTGTGGATGACTTCTTCAAAGTGGTGCACCACCGCAACCTGGGGCTCACGGCGCTGCAAAAACTGATACTCCAGCTCGCCGCCGCCGCCGCGCTGCTCGCGTTTATGCGACTGCTCGGCTACACGACGGCAGACGTCTATCTCCCGCTCTTTGGCGTGACTGCGCCGCTGCCTTGGATCCTGTTCCTGACGCTGGCGCTACTGTATGTGGCGGGGTTCGTCAACGCCGTCAACCTGACCGACGGCGTCGACGGGCTGTGCAGCGGCGTGACGCTGCCCGTGGCCATCTTTTTCGCGGCGCTCTGCCTGGCCTGGAACCGCCCCGCGCCCGCTCTGTTTGCGGCGGCGCTGGCCGGTGGGACGGCCGGTTTTTTGCTGTACAACTTTCACCCGGCGCGGGTGTTCATGGGCGACACCGGCTCACTGTTTTTGGGCGGTGCGCTGTGCGGACTCGCGATGGCGGTCGACGCACCCTTGCTGTTGCCGCTCGTGGGACTCGTCTACCTGATCGAGATCGTGTCGGTCGTTTTGCAAGTGGGATATTTCAAGGTGACGGGCGGCCGGCGGCTCTTCAAAATGACGCCCATCCACCACCATTTTGAATTGTCCGGGTGGAGCGAAACCAAGATTTTCTGCGTGTCCTCCGCTCTGACGGCGCTCCTTTGTCTGGCGGTCTACCTGGTTGAACGGTGATAAATATTCCAATAATTGGAAAGGACGGGATGTTTGTGGATGAGCTGGATACGGGCCGCCGCCCGGACGCGCGGACATACGGCAAGCCGGAGACGCTCGAAAGGCCCCACAAGGGGCCCATGGACCTGCCCTTTCTCATGCTGGTCGTCATGCTCTCCGTCATCGGGCTCGTGATGATGTTCTCCGCCAGCTACGCCTCGGCGCTGAACGACGCGGGCACAGGTTACAACGCCGCCTATTACTTCATGCGCCAGGGCTTATTTGCCGTGCTGGGGATGGCCCTCATGCTGCTTATCTCCCGTCTCAATTATCAGGTTTTCCGCCCGCTGGCCGTGCCGCTCATCGTCGCTTCCGTCGTGCTGCTGATCTCGGTCCTCATCGTCGGCGTGGAGCGGAATTCCGCCAAACGATGGATCGACCTGGGTCTCTTTCAGTTCCAGCCCTCAGAAATCGCAAAATTGGCTGTCATCGTGTGTTTCGCGGCGATGATCTCCGTCTATAAGGACCGCATGAAAACATTCCGTTACGGGGTATTGCCCTTTGCGGCCATTCTGGGCGTCATCTCGTTTCTCATGTATCTGGAGCCGCACCTGTCCGGGACTGTGCTGATCCTGGGCGTCGGCGGGGCGTTGATGTTTGTCGGCGGCGTGCACTGGGGCTGGTTTGCCGGCCTCCTCGGCGCCGGCGGCTTCGGGATCTATCTGATCCTGACGACGGACTTCCTGGGCCGGGTCCTGCCCTACGCCATGAGGCGCATCGAGATCTGGCGCAATCCCTTTCTAGATCAGCAGGGCAGCGGCTACCAGGCCATCCAATCCCTGTACGCCATCGGCTCCGGGGGGGCGTTCGGGCTGGGTCTCGGCAAGAGCCGGCAAAAATATCTCTACTTGCCGGAGGAACATAACGATTTTGTGTTTGCCATTGTCTGCGAGGAACTGGGTCTCATCGGCGCGTGCGTCGTGCTGCTGTTGTTCGCTGTGCTCATCCTGCGCGGGTACTGGATCGCCATTCACGCGCGGGACCGTTTCGGCTCCCTGATGGTGACCGGTATCGTCACCCTGCTCGCGATGCAGACCTTCTTCAACGTGGCGGTCGTCACCAATCTGATCCCTGTTACCGGCATGAGCATGCCCTTTTTCAGCTACGGGGGGACTTCCCTGCTCATTCAGCTCATGGAGATGGGCATTGTGCTGGCTGTTTCCCGCCAAATTCCCGCCCCAAAATCGGGTTGACGCCGCCGGGGACGACGGAGGGATTGTCCGATGAAAATTCTATTCACCTGCGGCGGGACGGCGGGCCACATCAACCCGGCACTGGCGGTGGCGGGCCTGCTGCGGGTGCGGCACCCACACGCCGAGATCCTGTTTGTGGGCGCCGACGGCGGCATGGAGTGCGACCTCGTGCCGCGCGCCGGGTACCGCATCCAAACCGTGTCCATCCGCAGTCTGCGGCACCGGCTCACACCGGCGGCGCTGTGGTACAACCTCAAGGTACTGGGCGGCTTGACGGGCAGTCTCAGAGCCGCCGGGCGCATTTTGGACGCGTTTAAACCGGACGCCGTCCTTGGGACCGGCGGCTACGCCAGCTTCCCCGTCGTATACGCGGCGAGCCGGCGCAGTATCCCGTCGGTGGTCCATGAGTCCAACGCACTGCCGGGACTCACGACAAAACTGTTGGCCCGCCGGGCAGACCGGGTGCTGGTCAGCTTTCCGGAGGCTGTGTCCGCGTATCGCCGCCCGGATCGGGTGGCGGTGACGGGCACGCCGGTGCGGCAGGCGTTTTTGGAGACGGACCGGGACGCGGCGCGGCGCGCACTCGGGCTCGACGAGAGGCCCGTCGTACTCTCTTATTTCGGTTCGTTGGGAGCCCGCGATATGAACCGGCACATGGTAGATTTCATCCGGCGCGAAAGTGAGGCGGGAGCCTTTCAGCATCTTCACGTCACCGGCCGGTTCGGCTGGGCCTGGGTGCCGGAGGCGGTCCGCGAGGCCGGCGTCGAGCTGACGGCGCACCCCGAGATCCGGCTGTCCGAATATCTCTACGACATGCCCACCGCCATGGCGGCGGCCGATCTGCTCATCACGCGCGCCGGCGCGTCGACACTGGCCGAGCTGACAGCCGTGGGCAAACCCGCCATATTGATTCCCTCGCCCAACGTCACAGGCAATCATCAGGAACAAAACGCCCGCATGCTGGCGCGCCACGGCGCCGCGGTGCTGCTGCCGGAGTCGGCATGCGGAGACGGGGCGCTGTTCTCCGCCGCGAATAGCCTGCTTCGGGAAAACGCCAAACGGGAGGCGATATCGGCCCGTCTGCGCGATCTGGCGATCTTGGACGCAGCCGAGAAAATTTATCACATTGTGATGTCTCTGGTAGCCAAACGCAGTGCATATGGGCCAAGTGAGAAGATCTAAGCGCCCGCGGCGTCGGTCACACATTCTCCGCAAAAGTCGCATAAGATGGGTCAGTGACGCATAGGGCGTCAACTTGCGCCGGGCGGCGGCGGGGGATTGGAAATGAACAACAATGCGTTGGTGATCAGAGGGGGGCGGCCGCTGCGCGGCGCCGTCGGCATCCAAGGGGCCAAAAACAGCGTGCTGCCTATTTTGGCGGCGACTATTATGGGCGGGGGTGAGCAGGTGGTGCGCCGCTGTCCCCGACTCAGCGACGTGGAATCGACCTTTCACATCCTCCGTTACCTTGGCTGCCGCGTGCGGCGGGAGGGGGACGCCGTGGTGGTTGATCCTCGCCCGATGGATCGCTGCGACGTACCGGACCGTCTGATGCGGGAGATGCGCTCTTCCGTTGTGTTTTTGGGCGCGATCCTGACGCGGTCGGGCGAGGCTTGCATGAGTTTCCCCGGGGGGTGCGAGTTGGGTCCGCGGCCCATCGACCTCCATCTGTCCGCCCTCCGCACACTGGGCGCGGAGATCTTTGAAGTGGGCGGCAATCTCATCTGCCGGGGACACCATATGGTGGGCCGCGAAGTAAATCTCACCTTCCCCAGTGTGGGAGCCACGGAAAACATCATGCTGGCCGCCTGCGGCGCGTCGGGTGTCACGCGGATCACAAACGCGGCGCGCGAGCCGGAGATCGAAGATCTGCAGCACTTTCTGCGGGCCATGGGCGCGCACGTGGAGGGAGCGGGCAGTTCCACCGTCGTCATTGAAGGGGGACGCACGCTGCACGCGGCCGAGTATGCGATCCTCCCCGACCGCATCGCCGCCGCCACATACCTAGCGGCTGGGGCGGCGGTTGGCGGGACGATCACGGTGGAAAACGTCCGCCCGGAACATCTGTCGACGGTGACGTCCATCCTAACCGAGGCGGGCTGCGAAGTCCGTGCCGGGCACACCCACATCACACTGCAAAGGGGCACGCCGCTGCGCGCGGTGCGGCCCGTGCGCACGATGCCCTATCCGGGCTTTCCCACCGACGCACAGTCCCCGCTCATGGCAGTGACCGCCTGCGCGGAGGGCACGACGGTTTTTGTGGAAAATATTTTTGAAAATCGTTTTCGCCACGTCGGCGAACTGGCCAGAATGGGCGCCGACATCAAGGTGGCCGGGCGCGTCGCCGTCGTATGCGGCGTGCCGCGTCTGTACGGCGCCCATGTGCGCGCCACCGACTTGCGCGGCGGCGCGGCACTGTTGGTGGCGGCGCTCAGCGCGGAGGGAGAGAGTCGGCTGACCGGCCTGCGCCATCTCGACCGCGGGTACGAGGCGCCGGAACAACTGCTGGCGGCACTCGGCGCCGACATCCGGCGGGTGGAAGAACCGGACGCGGACGCCGGTGGCCCTGTCCAGCGGGCGGCTGGGGACGCGTGCGATTAGAGGGACTCGATTATGCCACGTTATGTGCAAAAAAATCGAAAACGACACAGAAAGAGGCGGGGCGGCCCCGTCTACTTTCTATTGAGTCTGGCTCTGATCGCGGCGGCGGTGATATTGGCTGTCGGCGTGTTTTTCAAGGTGACCCACATCGAGGTGGAGGGGTCCACAATCTATGCCCCCGTCAGCATCGTGGCGGCCTCGGGTCTCAAAGAGGGAGACAACCTGTTTTTCCTCCGCAAGAGCGCCGCCATTTGGGCCATCTTTGACGAATTCCCCTATGTCGAGCAAGTGCGTCTGCGGCGCCGGCTGCCGGGCACCATCGTCATTGAGATTACGGAACGCATCTCGGTAGGCATGGTCCCGCACGGGGGTGTTTTCTGGATGATCGACGGCTCCGGCAAACTGCTGGAGAAGATCGCGGTCCAAACGGCGGTGCCGAAGCCGATTGTAAAAGGCGTCACGCTGCTCTCGCCCGCATTGGGCGAGGACATGGCCCTGCCACAGAACGAACGGGAACGGCTGCGGCCCGCGCTGCGGCTGCTGCAGGCACTGCACTGGCGCTCGCTGTCGCCCCGGGTATCCGAGGTCGACGTGTCCCGTCTGGACCAGATCACGCTGGAATACGAGGGGCGGCTCCACGTCATCCTAGGCACGGCGGACGCCATCGACATCAAACTCACATTTATGGAAGAATCTATAAAAAAGCTCCCTGCCGGCGCGCGGGGGTCGCTGGACCTGGCGCGGGCGGAGGACAAAATCGCCTCCTATCTACCTGCCTCCGCGCCGCCGACGCCGTCAGAGAATCCGGACGAAATCGATCTGGAGTCGGATGAGGCAACCGGAGCGGATGGAGCGGAAACGCCGTCTGCGGAGGATACGGAGCGACCGACGGACGACGCCGTGTCCTCCGATGAGCGGGACGAGACAGGCGGCGCGGCAGCTTGACAAAACACACTTTCTGTTAAAACTTCAATAGAAATATGCGACCGGCTATTGACCGGACAGATAAAAAAAGATACAATAATTTAGAAAGAATAAAAGGGACGTTGTTTTTTTCATCTTTTATCCCGATTAATATAAAAGTCCGACATCGTTTTACAGGATGTGTTCCCAAATGCGGCCACTCTGCGGACAGGCCGCCGGGTAAGCTGAACATACAGGAGGAAGTGGCATGCCATTTGAAATGGATTTGGGTTCCGACAGCGTAGTATCCATCAAAGTGATCGGAATCGGCGGCGGGGGTAACAATGTCGTCAATCGCATGATGTCCGCAGGGATGCGCGGCGTGGAGTTTGTGGCCATCAACACGGACCGGCAGGCGCTTAGCAATTCCAATGCCACCCATAAGCTTCAGATTGGCGAGAAGCTCACCGGCGGCAAGGGCGCCGGCTCCGACCCAGAGATCGGCCGGAAGTCGGCGGAAGAGAACCGGGCTCAGATCGCCAAATTGTTGGAAAATACTGACATGGTTTTCATCACGGCCGGCATGGGCGGCGGCACCGGGACCGGCGGCTCCCCCATTGTAGCGGACATCGCCCGTGAGGCCGGGATTCTGACAGTGGGCGTGGTGACAAAGCCCTTCCATTTCGAGGGCAGCCGCCGCATGGAGCAGGCCGAGCGCGGCATCGAGGAATTGCGCGCCCGCGTGGATTCCCTTGTGGTGATCCCCAACGAGCGTCTCAAACACGTGACCGAGCAGAAGATCACTTTTTTGAACGCCTTTGAGATTGCGGACGACGTATTGAAACAGGCTGTGCAGAGTATCTCCGACCTCATCAAAATTCCCGGTCTTGTCAACCTGGACTTCGCCGACGTGGCCACGATCATGAAGGACGCCGGGTACGCCCATATGGGCGTGGGCCGCGCGGCCGGCAAGGGCAAAGCGGAGGACGCCTCGCGGATGGCCGTACAGAGCCCTCTGCTGGAGACCTCCATCAACGGCGCGAAGGGCGTGTTGATCAACATCACCGGCTCGGCCGACATCGGTCTGGAAGAAGTGGAGATCGCTTGCAACTTGGTGCAGCAGGCGGCGCACCGCGACGCCAACATCATCTTCGGCGCGGCTTTTGACGAGACGTTGGAAGACGAGATCCGCGTGACGGTCATCGCCACCGGTTTCGACGAGGCGGCGCCCATGAGCTCCGAAGCGGGCGGCGGCTTCTACTCCGCCCTGCAGCAGTCCGCCGGCGCCGCCGATTCATCCGCCAAGAATACGGACGACGATGACTTTGTCGACGGCGTCCTCTTCAAGATCTTCAACCGGAAATAAAGAGCCGTCGCCTACGGCAGGGCGGGGGTCTCCCCCGCCCTGCCGTAGGCAGACGCAAAATCTCTTGCAGAAAACCGAGGGCAGGGCTTGACTGCCGCTGCATCTTTGGCTATAATAAGAAAGTGTGTTTCTGGGGCCGGCCAAGCCCCGGATCACATGAGCTCCGTCCGATTCGGACAGGGCTCCGTTACACGGAGAGATGGCTGAGCTGGTCTAAGGCGCACGACTGGAAATCGTGTGTACCCCTTAAAGGTACCGGGGGTTCGAATCCCCCTCTCTCCGCCATTAGGAACAAATGCGAACCCCTTAAGGGTGATAATAACCCATGAGGTGTTCGCGTTTTTCTTTGCATTGCCGAAAGAATGATTGTTGAGGTTGACAGTCTGTGGTATAACCCGAGTTTTGCAGCAAGAAATAGCAAAGCGTTCGCAAAACCCGAGGGCCCAGGGGTTTGGGGCGTGGTCACAGGAAAAGGAGCGGTTATGCTAAAATGAAGCGAGCGAGCAAATTGTTAAATGTAAACCCCTCGAATTCGAGGGGTTTAGGAGAGAAGCCGGATTAAACGCTTTCACGCTGTCGCCAATGAAGTGGATTAAATCCACTGACGGCAAGGCAGCGGTCGTTCGTTTACGCCGATGAAGTAGACCTGCTGAACGTCACCCTGTTCGGGCAGACCGCCGCTGAATGGCGCAAAGCCAACCCGGACAAGGACGGCAATATGCGTGACTATGCCCCACCCATGTTACGATACGAACGAGGCGATGATTGTGCATATACCCTCCGGTGCGCGCGTTATCATCGATGCTTTGATGTCTTGCGGCTTTGAAGCGTATGCAGTCGGCGGCTGTGTGCGCGATTCGTTGATGGGACGAACGCCGCACGATTGGGACATCTGTACGTCGGCGCGGCCCGACGACGTCAGGGCCGCGCTGGGCGCTTGGTACTCTGTCATCCCGACCGGGGAAAAGTACGGCACCCTGACCGTTTCCGTCGACGGCGCTATGTTTGAAGTCACAACATTTCGCGGCGATGGCGTGTACTCCGACGGCCGACGACCGGACAATGTGGCTTTTTCGGACAACCTCCTCGACGACCTGGCGCGCCGTGATTTCACGATGAACGCAATCGCCTGCAGCCCGCAAACGGGGCTGGTCGATCCGTTTGACGGTCTTGGGGACATTCGGCGCCGCGTGATTCGGACCGTTGGGGCGCCGCAGGCGCGTTTTACCGAGGATGCGCTGCGCATCATGCGGGCCTGCCGGTTCGCGTCGGAACTCGGGTTTTCACTCGACCAGGCCACAGCCGCCGCGGTCACGGCGCTGGTGCCGATGCTCGCAAACGTCTCGGCGGAACGCATATCGGCGGAGCTGATCAAGTTGCTGCTGGGCGTCCATGTCGAACACGCGCTGTATGCGTACCGGGCCGTGCTGTCCGCCGTCGTGCCGCCGTTGGCCGCGCTGCAAGGACTGACACAGAATCACCCATACCATTTTTTAGACGCCTACCGGCACACCGCCAAAGTGGTGGCGGCCAGTCCGTCAGTTCCGGAGGTGCGCATGGCGGCGCTGCTTCACGACATTGGCAAGGCGGTGTGCCGGACAGTCGACGAGCGCAGCATCGTCCACTTCTACGGTCACGCCAAAGTGTCCGTGGAGGCGGCCCAGGCGCTGTTTGCCGAAAGGCTCCGATTCGGCGGCGACTTTTGTAAACGGGTGCTGCTGCTGGTACGCTATCACGACGCCGAAATCGCCGAAACCGGCGCCGGCATCAAACGCTGGCTCGCGCGATTGGGCGAACCGGCCTTTCGCCAGCTGCTCGATCTAAAGACCGCGGATGCGGCTGGTCACACAGACGCAGCCCGTGAGAAGCATGAGGCCAAAACGGAACGTCTCCGCCTGCTGCTCGACGAGGTGATCGCGTCGAGGGACTGCTACAGCTTGCAGTCCCTCGATATCAGCGGTCATGACCTGCTCGCGGCGGGTCACGAACCCGGTCCGCCAATCGGGCGGCTACTCCGCGCGCTCCTGCTCGCAGTGATCGACGGCATGTGCGACAATGAGAAGTCGGCGCTGCTCAAATATGCCGCGACGCTGGAGTCAGAGATGGTGCTACCGAAAGAGAGACCGCACAATTGGGAACATACAGGCGATTTTTAGTACTTCTTGCAGACCGCCGCCCTCTTCATGCCTACGCGCTCACACCAAACCTTTGACCGCCATACGATAGGTTTGAAAGGTGTGAGCGCTTTGTGTATCCAAAATGAATACGGCAGTTTGCACATATGCCCAAACTGCCGTTGCGGGAACGCGCAATGCCCCATGGGGCCACAAGGACCGCGGGGACCACAAGGGCCACAAGGCAATTCCGGGCCCCCTGGGCCGCAGGGGCTCCAGGGCGATACTGGCCCGGCGGGCCCGCAGGGACTCCAAGGCGACACCGGCCCGGCGGGTCCGCAGGGACTCCGGGGCGATACCGGCCCGGCGGGTCCGCAGGGACTCCGGGGCGACACCGGCCCGGCGGGTCCGCAGGGACTCCAGGGCCACACCGGTCCGGCGGGACCGCAGGGGCTCCAGGGCGACACCGGTCCGGCGGGACCGCAGGGGCTCCAGGGCGACACCGGCCCGGCGGGACCGCAGGGACTTAAAGGCGACACCGGTTCGGCGGGAACGCAGGGGCTTAAAGGCGACACCGGCCCGGCGGGGCCGCAGGGACCGCAGGGCCACATCGGCCCGGCGGGGCCGCAGGGACCACAGGGCAACACCGGCCCGGCGGGATCGCAGGGACCACAGGGCGCGCAGGGCCCGCAGGGACTCCGGGGCGCCCTGGGCCCGCAGGGAGCGCAAGGACCACAGGGCCACACTGGGCCACAAGGACCGCAGGGCGCCAATGGGACGGACGGCGTCGGCGTGAACATCAGGGGTTCCTATCAAACCGAGGCGGAACTTCTGGCGGCGCATCCGACCGGCCTTCCGGGAGACGCCTACTTGATAGGCGGAGCCTTGTACATTTGGAACAACACCGACCAGAGCTGGGAAAACGTTGGCAATATCAGAGGTCCACAGGGCTCCCAAGGGCCGCGGGGGCCGCAGGGCGACACCGGGCCCACCGGGCCGCAGGGGCCGCAAGGCGACACCGGACTCACGGGCCCCCGGGGACCCCAGGGCGGCACCGGGCCCGCGGGCCCGCGGGGCGACATCGGGACCGCAGGGCCGCAAGGACCGCGGGGCGACCCCGGACCCACCGGTCCGCAAGGGCTGCGGGGCGACACCGGACTCACAGGCCCCCGGGGACCCCAGGGCGACACCGGGTCCGCCGGCCCCCAGGGGCTGCGGGGCGACGCCGGACCCACAGGCCCTCGGGGACCGCAGGGCGATGCCGGACCCACAGGCTCTCAAGGGCCGCAGGGCAACCCCGGACCCGCCGGGCTGACGGCCATTCCGTTTGCTTCCCATACCGCGCCCCTCTCTGTCACGAACAGTGCGGGCAACGCGATCAGCGTCAGCGTCCTGTCTTTCGCCGGAACCTCTCCCGTGATCACGCTCGCGGCCAACGGAACTGCCGTACTCTCAAGAGACAATCAGGACGCCTTTTCTTTGCCCTTTGACGCCGTCATCGAAAACATCTATATGACCGTCAATATCCCTGCCCTTTTCACCTTTCCCGCCGGCATCGTTGTACGTCCGTTTCTGCAGCTTTACACCGCGGCGCCCGACAGCAACACTTTCGTCTCTCTACCGGCTACGAAACTCTCTCTGAAAACGGGGTACAGCGGCTCTGTACCGGCCAACACCCCACAGTCGGCCTCCGTGCAGCAGATCGGCCTGCGGCTGACCGCCGGCACCAGGCTGCTCATTGGCGGACATATGGAGATCACCGGCACAGGATCTCTCGCCCACAGCTATCTTTTTCATTTTACAGGCGGCATCGCCCTGAGACCGGTATAGGGCATTTTCAACAGAGAGTGCCCACAAAAACCCGAAAAACAGACGGGGGCGACACCCCGCCTGCCTCTCACAAAGCGCCGCTTTGCATTTTGATTTTATTCCTTTTCCTTGTTCTCCTGCCATTTCGCCAGCGCGGCCGCCAATGCGAAGTTGCCGCCGTCGGCGGGTTGCTGCCCGGCCAGGAATTTTTCCACCTCGCGTTTGCCGGCGCCCGTGTCGACGCGGCGTTTTTCGAAGTCAGCATACTTTTCACGGTACCCGCAGACACAGACAAAGATCCGCTTCTCCCCCTCCCCACGCAGTTCCAGTTTCTTGTGACAGTTGGGGCAGCGTGCGTTGGTTTGGATCGACAGACTCCGGCGGTAGCCGCACGCCCGGTCGGGGCAGACCAGCAGCTTTCCCTTCTTCCCATTTACGGCGAGCAGGAACTTCGAACACTCCGGGCACTTCTCTCGCGTCTGGTTGTCGTGGTGGTACACCGCGCTGCTCGCGATGACCTGGGAGACAAGGCGCGCGGTGTAGGACCGCATCTCCTCAAGAAAGGCGTCGCCGCGTGCCTGGCCCTGGCTGATCAGCATGAGCTGCTGCTCCCACCGGGCCGTCAGCTCGGCCGACTTTAGATCCGCCGGCACCAAGGATATGAGCTGGATGCCTTTGGACGTCGGCACCAGCTCCTTGCCGTGCCGCTCCATGTAAAACGAGGCAAACAACTTTTCGATGATGTCCGCGCGCGTGGCCGGCGTGCCGAGCCCGCTCGTGTTTTTCATGATGTCGCGCAGCGACCGGTTCTCCATCGGCGGGTTCTCCATGGCCGAAAGCAGCGTGGCCTCCGTGTAGCGGGCCGGCGGCTTGGTCTTGCCGGTCTCGATCGCACAGGAGAGTACGCGCAGCCTGTCTCCCTGGCGGATGACAGGAAGGTTCTGCGTGTCCTCCTCTTCCTCCTCCGGTTCGTCCGGCTCCGGCGCCTTCTCGTAGGCAGCCTTCCACCCAGGCGACTTGACGGTCTTTCCGCCGGCGGCAAAGCTCTCTTTTCCGATGGCGATGGTCAGCTTCGTCTCCTCGTACTCAAAAGGCTGTGAGAGCACCGCCAAAAACCGCCGCACAACGAGATCGTAGACCCTGCGCTCCTCCGGCGACAGCGCCGCCAGATTGACCGGTTCCTCCGTGGGAATGATGGCGTGGTGATCCGTGACCTTCGAGGCATCCACAAGATAACGCGTCGAGAGACGGCCGCGCAGCAGCGCGCCCGCGATCTCCCGGTAGGGTCCGACGGCGATACTCCGCAGCCGCTCCGGCAGTGTGGCCGCCACATCCGGCGTGATGTAGCGCGAGTCGGTGCGCGGGTATGTGAGCAGCTTGTGGCGCTCGTACAGCGCCTGCATGCAGGCGAGCGTCTCCTTGGCGGAGTAAGCGTAACGGCGATTGGCGTCCCGCTGCAGCTCCGTCAGATCGTAGGCGGCGGGCGGGGCCTTGCTCTTAAACTGCTTGGCCACCGTCGTCACCACGGCGCTCTTCCCCTGGACGGCGGCCAGAATCGACTCGGCCGCCGTGCGGTCGAAGAGCCGGCTCTGCTGCTGCACCCCGACCCACCGGGCGGAAAATCCCTCGAACTTCGCGCGGATCGTGTAAAATTCCCGCGGCTGAAAATTTCGGATCTCCTGCTCCCGTGCGACGATGAGCGCGAGCGTCGGCGTCTGCACCCGCCCGCCGGAGAGCTGCGCATTGTATTTGCACGTCAGCGCGCGCGTGACGTTGAGCCCGACCAGCCAGTCCGCCTCGGCGCGGGCCTGCGCCGAGAGATAAAGGTTGTCGTACGCACCGCCCGGCCGCAGGGAGGCAAATCCCTCCTTGACCGCCTTGACCGTCTGCGACGAGATCCACAGGCGTTTGAGCGGTTTCCGACAGCCGGCTTTGAGCAAAATCCAGCGCGCCACCAATTCCCCCTCGCGGCCGGAGTCTGTGGCGATGACGATCTCGCCGATGTCGCCGCGCTTTAGCAGGGACTGCACAACGCGAAACTGTTTTGAGGTCTCTTTGATCACGACGAGCTGCATCTTCTTCGGCAGCATGGGCAGCGACTCGAGGTTCCATGTCTTGTACTGCTCGCCGTAGGCCTCGGGATCGGCCAGCGTGACCAGATGGCCGAGCGCCCAGGTGACCACATATTGGGGACCCTCCAGGTAGCCCTCCCCGCCCTGGCGCGCGCCCAACACTTTGGCAATCTCACGCGCGACAGACGGTTTTTCCGCCAGGACCAATGCCTTACCCGGCATCGGCGTCCCCTCCTTTCCCACAGGGGACCGGCGCGACGCCGGTCCCCCTCTTGTTTCAAATGAACTGCCGTATCCGTCGTACCCTCGGAGATCTGTGCCCGTCAGGGCAGCTTGTTGCCCGCCGCGAGATAGATCTGGTACCACTCCTCGCGGGTCAGCGTCACATCCGCCGCGCGGACACAGTCTTGCAGCCGCTGGACGTTCATGGTGCCAATCACGGGCTGCATCCGCGCGGGGTGCCGGAGCAGCCAGGCGATGGCGATCGTCGTATTCGACACCCCGTAGGCACCGGCCAGCTCATCGATCCTGGCG
Source organism: Oscillospiraceae bacterium (assembly GCA_031265355.1). Taxonomy (NCBI): domain Bacteria; kingdom Bacillati; phylum Bacillota; class Clostridia; order Eubacteriales; family Oscillospiraceae; species Oscillospiraceae bacterium. The sequence continues at coordinate 82,745 of JAISCT010000069.1, forward strand.
TTCAGCGCCGGGTATTCGCCGCTGTCGAGGAATACGCCCGCGAAGGTGCCGTATTGGAACGGCGACCACGGCTGCACCGTGACGTCGTGCAGGCGGCAATAATCCAGCACCCCGCCGTCCCGGTCCACAGCGGCCTCGTCCAACGTGTTGACGAGGAGCCCCTGTGAGATCATGGTCGCAAACGCGACACTGAGCTGGAGCTGGTTCGCCACGATTGGCCGGGAGAGGAACTTTTGCAGCAACGCCATCTGCGTCGGGTTCTGATTGGAAACGCCGAGGTGGCGCACTTTTCCCGCGCCATGCAGCACCTCAAACGCTTCAGCCACCTCCTCGGGCTCGACCAGCGCGTCCGGACGGTGCAGCAGCAGCACATCCAGGTAGTCTGTTTTGAGGCGCTTTAGGCTCCCGTCCACAGAGCGCAGGATGTGTTCTTTGGAAAAGTCATACATGAGTCCCGGCACGATGCCGCACTTCGACTGCAGGATGAGCGTCTCCCGGACGCCGGGGCTCATTGAGACGGCCTGCGCGAAGATCTCCTCGCAGACGCCGTTGCCGTAGATGTCGGCGTGGTCGAAGAAGTTGGCGCCGAGCTCCAGGGATGTCCGGACAAAGCGCTCCGCCTCAGACGGACTCAGTCCGTTGATGCGCATGCAGCCCACCGCGACCACAGGCACCTGCAGGTCCGACCGGCCCAGCTTGATGGTTTTCATGGTGCTTAAGCCTCCTTGTATATTGTATATATTGTGAATGCGTTATCGTCAACCGGCGGCCTATTGGCCGGCCGTCCACAGGGGCGTCGGGTAGCGTCCGATCTCGTGCATCTCCGCCATCGCGTCAATTACGGCGTCCCGGTCCTCCCGATAGGTGACGCCGTACCAGGTCTCGCCGCTCTCAAGGACCCGGACGTCCGCCAGATCCCGCCGCAGGAGGCCGTCCACCTCGCGGGGCAGCAGATACTCGCACCCAAGCGGGTCCTCTGGCAGCCGACTGTCGAGAAAGGCCGGGAAATCGGCCGCCGCCGCGTCGAGAAAGCTTTCGTCGAACCCCCAAAAATTCATCGACACCAGCGTACTCGCCGGCAGATGGCGCCAGGCGCCACCCTCGAAGAAGCGCGCGCCGCCGGGTGTCTTCTCCAAGCCGGCGCGCTCCGTGACGCGCGCGAGAAAACCGTGCGCATCCGCTTCACAGACGCCGCGTGTGACGCGGCCGTAGTCGGTCAGTGTGTTTTCGATCCGGTAGCCCACCATACAGTAGTGGCGGCGGCCATCTCGCGGGCGGAACGCCGTCAGCCACTCGTGGACATGCCGGAAGGCTGCGGGGCCGTAGTAGTCGTCCGCGTTAATCACCGCAAAGGGGCCGCGCACCTGGCCGCGCACAGCCAGCACGGCGTGCGCCGTGCCCCACGGTTTCACACGCCCCGCCGGCACGGCATACCCCGTCGGCAGACTGTCCATATCCTGGTAAGCATAGGAGACGTCGGCATACTGCCCGATACGGGCGCCGGCGATCTCGGCGAATGTCCGCTCCATCGCGCGGGTGATGATAAAAATGATTTTCTGAAATCCGGCGCGCACCGCGTCGTAGACGGAGTAATCGATGATCACCTCTCCGCGTGCGCCGACCGGTTCGACCTGTTTGAGGCCGCCATAGCGGCTGCCCATACCCGCCGCCATAACGATCAGCACCGGTGTTTCCATGCTCCCAACTCCCATGTTTTTCTATGCGGGCGCCGCCCGTTCCGGCTCTCCCCCGCCCTCCATTTTTTCCGCACCGCAAAAAACGGGGCGCCGTCCCAATCCCCTTTCTGCGATATGTGGTAAATTATCTAATTAAAATCAGCATCAGCCGAAAAATTTGTCATGGATGACTTGAACGGCCTGCTTGGCGTCGCGCGCGTCGATGAGGACAGACACTTTGATCTCGCTGGTGGAGATCATCTGGATGTTGATGTTAGCCGCGGCCAGCGCCTCGAACATCTCGGCGGCCACGCCGGCATTGCCCACCATACCGGCGCCCACAATCGAAACCTTGCTGATCGCGTCGCTGATCACCATGTCGGCGTAACCAATCACGTCGCGGTGCTCCTCCAGGATGGCGCGGGCCGCAGCCAGCATCTGTTTTTGCACGGTGAAACTGATGTCTTTGGTATCGCTACGACCGATGGACTGCAAGATGACGTCGACGTTGATCTTCTTGGCCGCCAGCAGCGAGAAGATCCGGAAAGCCTTGCCCGGCATGTCGTCCAAACCGACCAACGCGATGCGCGCCACGTTGTCGTCCCGCGTGACGCCGCTGACATTGAGCTGTTCCACTTTCAATACCTCCTTGACTTGGGTGCCGGGCTGGCCGGTGAAGCTGGAGATGACCTCCAGCGGAACATGGTACCGCTTGGCCATCTCCACCGAGCGGTTGTGCAGCACGCGCGCGCCGAGGGAGGAGAGCTCCAGCATCTCGTCGTATGTGATCTCATCCAGCTTGCGCGCCTCGGGTACGGCCCGCGGATCTGTGGTGTATACACCGTCCACATCCGTATAGATCTGGCACAGGTCGGCCTTCAGGGCGGCGGCGATGGCGACGGCGGTCGTGTCGGAACCGCCCCGGCCCAGGGTCGTCACATCGTCGTAGCGATTGATACCCTGGAACCCGCACACGACCACGATGTTTTTCCGATCCAATTCCACACGCAGGCGCTCGCTCTCCACCTTTTTGATGCGGGCATTGCCGTAGTTGCGGTCCGTCTTGAGGCCTACCTGCCAGCCTGTCAGAGAGACCACCGGGAGCCCCAGCGTCTCCATCGCCATCGCAAACAGCGCCACGGAGACCTGCTCCCCGGTGGACAGCAGCATGTCCATCTCACGGGGCGAAGGGCTCTTCGACACCTCCCGGGCTTTGGCAATCAGCTCGTCTGTGGTGTCGCCCTGCGCCGAGAGCACCACGACGACCTCATGCCCGGCCCGGTAGGTTTTCGCCACGATGCCGGCCACCCGCCGGATACACGCGGCGTCGGCCACCGAGGTGCCGCCAAACTTCTGCACAATCAAGGACATCCGGGATTCCCCCTTTTTTTACAGTATTCGCATGCAGCCGGCCGGGGGGTGGGGCAGCGTCGCCTCCCAGACCGTCCGCTCGGCGCGCGTCATGGGCTCGGTAATGGCGCCGCCGGCCTCGTCCAGCCGCACATACCAGGCTGTCCGCAAATCCTCGTCTGTCAGCGGCGTCCGGGAGACGGCGGGCTGCCAGCCGACCCATTTGCGTGCGCTCATGTGCTTGACAGAGTCGATGATATCGGCCACCACCGCGGACGCGGTGGGCAGCGCGCCCGCCCCTCGGCCGTAAAACATGACCTCGCCGATGGCGTCGCCCTCCATCCAGATGCCGTTAAACACGTCGTGCACGCCGGCCAGCGGATGTTCGTCCCGCACAAAGTGAGGCGCCACGTAAAGGCAGGCGAGACCGCCGTCCGGGCCGGGCAGCGCCCGGCCGAGCAGTTTGATCTGGCAGCCGTGCGCGTGGGCAAAGCTCACGTCCGCCCGTGTGATGCCGGCGATGCCTTCGGTGGCCACCTGCTCCGGATACACATGCCGGCCGAAGGCAAGGGAGGCCAGGATGCAGATCTTGCGGCAGGTGTCTTTGCCGTGGATATCGTCCGACGGATCCGCCTCCGCGTACCCCAGCGACTGAGCCCCAGCCAACGCCTCCTCAAAAGAGACGCCGGCGCGGATCATCTGGGTGAGCACATAGTTGGTCGTGCCATTTAATATGCCGGTGATCTCGCGGATATGATTGGCTGCCAGGCACTGCGAGAGTGGGCGCAGCACTGGGATGCCGCCCCCTACGCTGCCCTCGAAGAGATAGTTTAAGTTGCGCGCCGCCGCGATCGACTGCAACTCGGCTCCGTGTTCGGCCACGAGCTCCTTGTTGGTGGTGACCACATGTTTGCCGGCCAGCAGCGCCCGGCGGGTGAACGTCAGCGCGGCGCCGACGCCGCCGATACACTCCACCACCACCTGAACTTCCGGATCGTTCTCGATGATCGCGAAATCCTGCACCAAGAACCCGGCGTACGGCGAATCCGGGAAGGCGCGGATGTCTAAAATGTATTTCAGTGTCACCGCCTGCCCGGCTTTCTCTGCGACGCGCCCGGCGTTTTGCTCAAGCAACCCGACAACCCCGGCGCCCACGACGCCAAACCCCAAAACCGCAACCCCTGCCATAGCGTTCCGTCTCCCTTCGCGCGACGGCGGCACCCCCGCCGTCCATACAAAAGCGCTCATATTTTAACATAAACGGCGGGGGTTTGACAAGTGGGCGCCTCTAATAACTCCCGCCGGATGCGGCGCGGGGCGGGAGAAAGGGGCGGATACCGCCGCCGCAGCCGGGCGCGGGCTATTTTTGGGGGCCGGCCATCCCTTCTGTCGCAAGGATTACAAGGTTTTTAAAAAAAGCGGCGCGAAAAAAGTCAAAATTTTTTCGCAAAAAGGTGTTGACAAATCGCGCCAATGCCGTTATACTAAAACCGTAAAGTGAATCGAGTCTCATCGAAAAGGCAAAGCTGTCGAAAGGCAGTGACGCAAAACTATAGGGCCTGATGCTTCCGGTCTTGTGCCGGGGGGAAATGGTAGCCAGTTGCCGAAAGAGAAATAGAGGAACACTCTTTCTTGCCGGCACGGGTAGGAAAAGGTGTTTTTTTGTTTTTCTTCCATGCCTTTCGGAAAACTTGTTACACGGACAAACCCGAGAGGAGAGATCTATGAAACGCGCAGTTATGTTTTTTGTCTTGCTGGCATTGCTCATCCCCTTCGCCAGCCTGTCCGCCCCCTCCGTCCTCGCGGCGGAAGCCAATGGAAGCGGAACTGCATCCCAGATCCTCAAAGGAAGCAAATCCGAGATCGACGCCACCAACAAGAACGACGGCTATGTCAAGGTCCGCTATCTAAATGAGACCTCCAAGAAGATCAAAGTCAGAATCAACAAGCTGGACGCGAGCGGCCGGGAAGGCACCGAGTACACCTATGATCTGTCCGGCAAAGGGGTGGCGGAGACATTCTCCTTCCAGAGCGGAAACGGAAAATACCGGATCAAAGTCTTGGAAAACATTGAGGGCACCAAGTATTCCGTGGCCCAGACCGAGACGGTGGACGTCTCTCTGAAAGACGAATACGCGCCGTTCCTCATTCCCATCCAACACATCAACTACCAGAGCACTTCCAAGGCTGTCCTCAAAGCGAAGGAACTGACCAAAGACGCCAAGACGGAGCTCGAAAAGGTACAGCTTATCTACCGCTTCATCGTCAACCACATTGTCTATGACAAGCAAAAGGCCCAGCTGGTTATCGACGGCAAGCTGAGTGGATATATCCCCTCCGTCGACACCGTACTGGCCGACAGAAAGGGCATCTGTTTCGACTACTCCTCGCTGATGGGCGCTATGCTCCGCAGTCTGAATATTCCGACCAAGCTGATTATGGGGTACGTAGCCCCCAACAACGCCTACCACGCCTGGAATGAGGTCTATATCAAAGGCGAGGGCTGGATCAAGATCAATAGCTCCATCTATTTCGACGGAGAGAACTGGTCCCGGATGGATTCCACCTTCGCCGCCGGCAACAAGAGCGGCAAGCAGACTGAATTCATCGGCAACGGCAAAAATTATTCGAAAAAGTACGAGTACTGATCCCGGGTATCAGGGAGATCCTCCCTTTACCATATACCCTTTCTCTTCCTTCTTCTTTTCTTTTTCTTCTTCTTTCTTCTTCTTCTCTTTTTCCTTTCTTCTTCTTTTCTTTTTCTTCTTCTTTCTCTTCTTCTCTTTTTCGCTTTTCTCTATTCTTTTTCTTTATCTTATACCCATCTTCTGACAGGGCAAAGGGCACGGGGGACCGTGTCCTTTGCCCCCTTTTTTGGGTGCGCGGGGGTCCGCCCCATTGTGAGAGGCACCCTAGCATGCTATAATGAGGTCATCGACGCGCATGTTCGCATCGCGCAAAGGAGGGTTACGCCCATGCGGATGGGAAGAAAGTGCCTCTGTCTTCTTCTGCTGCTCCTGTCGCTCACCGGCTGCACCGGCCCGGCGGAGACAACGCCCGACCCCGCGCCGCCGCCCACCGACCCCGTCGAAACGCCTGTACCCGCACCGACCCCTCCTACGCCCACGCCGTCTCCGCCCGACCTGTCCACCCGCGACTTTAAGATCCAGATGGCGGGGGATATCCTGTTACACAAAGGGCCTGTGAAAGCCGCCGCCGCCGGCGACACCTACGACTTCACGCCGTTTTTCTCCGAGATCGCGCCGTTTGTCGACGGCGACCTCGCGATCTGCAACATGGAGTCGCCCGTAGACGCCTTCGGCGGCAATCAAAACATCTCGTCCTACCCCATGTTCAACGTGCCCTTCGAAATCCTGCCTGCCCTGCGCAGCGCGGGCTTCAATTTCCTGCTGACGGCCAACAACCACGCGTTTGACAAACGGTGGGACGGCCTTACCGCCACCCGCCGCAACATCGAAAAGGCCGGTCTTCGCTTCACCGGCACCTACGAGACACAGGCGCAGTACGACGCCCACACCCTCGTGGACCTCGGCGGGCTGACGGTGGGGATTCTTAACTACTCCGACGCCGACAACGGCATGGGCGCGGCGCTCCCCGCCGAAAAACTGCCCTTTGCCATGCGCCGTTTCACCACCGCCTCCACCGAGAGCGTCCCGGCTATGTCGGAGGAGATTCAGGCGCTGCGGGCGGCGGGCGCGGAATTTGTAATCGCGGCGCTGCATTGGGGCGCCGAATACCGGGACGCGCCGAACGACGTACAGGAGGAAATCGCCGCGCGCCTGTGCGACGCGGGCGCCGACGTGATTTTGGGCGGGCACTCCCACTGCGTCCAGCCGGCCCGCTGGCATGAGACGCCGGACGGACGCTCCTGCTTGATTCTTTATTCGCTCGGCAACTTCTTTGCCGACCAGATTGCGCTGAAGCCGCCCCTGCCCAAGACGCAGTACGGCATGCTCGTCAGCCTCACCATCGGGAAGGATGAAACCGGGCAGCTCCGCTGGGGCTTCGTAGACTATCTGCCCACGCTGACATACCGCTACGCGGGTGAGAGCGGCCGAACCGACTACCGGCTCATCCCCGCCTGCGTACCGGCGTCCGTCCCGGAGGGCGCGCGCGCCGGCGCGCAGGCCGCTTTCGACCATGTCGCCGGTATCGTCGGCGAGGCTCTCCCCGTCATGCACCCAGAGTCCGGCGTATGACAGCGCCCTCCCTGTATGCCAGAGAGGGCGCCCGCAGCAAACCAAGAAACATTGCCGACACATTCGCTCACAGCTCTCCGCCGCTCACAGCTTCCTCCGCGGCGGGCGCCGCCGCTCGGCTGGCCGCGGCGCGCTGGGCGATCTTGTGGCCCCGCAGCACATACACCGCCGCCAGCAGGTGGATTGTGGCGTACAGGAAGCGGAAGAACTGCGCCCAGTCCGCGCTGCCCTCCACCGGCCACACCCCCCAGAACACATAGGACAAAATGGGGCCGAGCACGGTGATACACGAGAAAAACGCGCCCATGACGCAGTACAGAAGGGTCTGCGACGTGTGGGGCATGTCGAAGAAGAACCCCGCCATCGAGTAGAGGGCCAGCACGATGAACACGATGGCAAGGATCTCATAGGTGTAGCTCAGTAAAATCGGGTTGGCGGAATTCGCGGCGAACTCCATGATCAGCCAAAAACAGGACCAGAAGACCGGCACCGTCATGTAGAAACCGTAGGCCTTGTCAACCACGCCGCGCAGCGTCATGCGCATCAGCATCATCATGCAAAGCCCGGTGAACACCGTCAGCAGAGAGAACACAAGGAGCGAGAGCGGCGCCCCCGCGGTATCTGTGAGCTGAGCATACCGGTTGATGTCCAAATAGGCCGAGACAAGGAGCGCCGCCACGGCCAGGATGTCGGCGGTCAGATAGGTCGGCGTATGCCGGGCGGAGGCCACGCGCTCTCCGGTTGGCTTGGATTTCACGCGGGTGAGCGGCAGCATGATAAGGAAAAACACGACAGACACGGCGATCAGCCCCAGAGACGCCGGATGGCCGGGACTCATCACGCCAAGTTCCGGGTCCCAGGCGAGCTGAAGCTCCAGCGCCCTGAGCCCCCCGGCGGCGAACCCGAAGAACAATGTGATGAGGATATACACAAACGGACGACGCAAACAGATACCCCCCTCGCACGCGGGCGGATACGCCGCCTTCGTGCTTGACTTAAATCAAGTGACCCGGCGCCTACAAACATGATGAGAGGCACCCGACCGAAGTTATCATATCACGTCCGAAGGGGCTTGGCAACGAAAATCCAAAAAAATCACAGCCGTCACGCTTCCGCCGCCGCCGGCTCCGGCCCTTCCGCGACGATCTCCAGTTCCCGCAGCTTGACGGCGTTTTTATAGACCTTGACCAGGTATAGCCGCCCGGCCGTCAGCGGACCGAATACAAACTGGCCTGCGTCGTCTGTGAATGTCTGCCCGACCGGCGCGGGGTCGTCGTGGCCGCCGGCCGCCAGCAGCATGACCAGGGCGTCGACAATCGGCCGGCCGTCGTGCGTCTCCCGCACCACGCCGTGAATCGACGAACGCCGATCCGGCTCCAGATGCACCGCGGTTTCCACCCGTTCGCCTTCGCCGGGGCGAAAGTAAAATTTGGTAAATGCGCTCATCCCCATCCCCTCCCCTCCGAGACCCAGCTGGCGCTCTGAACCATTCTATGCCCCCGCGGCCCCGGTGTGAGCCCGCCTTGACAAGCACACCGAGAACGCATACAATCAAGATAGTATACGCGCAAAACAGCACACAAGGTTCATTCGGTGTCCTTGTCTCAAACACCGTAAATCCATTTGGTAGAGGAAGTCGGTCATGGCTACAGAGAAAAAAGTGGAACAGATCACAGCCCGAGACGTCGATTTTGCCCAGTGGTATACGGACGTCGTCAAAAAAGCTGAACTCATTGACTACTCCAGCGTGAAGGGCTGTGTGATCCTGCGGCCATATGCCTACGCGCTCTGGGAGAACATCCAGCGCACGCTGGACGGCATGTTCAAAGAGACAGGCCACGAAAACGTCTCTATGCCGCTTTTTATCCCCGAATCGCTGCTCCAAAAGGAGAAGGACCATGTCGAGGGCTTCGCCCCCGAGGTGGCGTGGATCACACACGGCGGCGGTGAGCTTCTGACGGAGCGCCTGTGCGTGCGCCCGACTTCCGAAGTGCTCTTCTGTGAGCATTACGCCCACATCATCCAGTCTTGGCGCGATTTGCCGAAGCTCTACAACCAGTGGTGCAGTGTCGTGCGGTGGGAAAAGACCACGCGCCCCTTTCTCAGGAGCCGCGAATTCTGGTGGCAGGAGGGGCATACGATTCACGCCACCCGCGAAGAGGCCGAGGAAGAGACGCTCCGGATGCTGAACGTCTACGCGACGTTTGCCGAGGAGAGCCTCGCCATGCCGGTTGTGAAAGGCCAAAAGACCGCGTCGGAGCGCTTCGCCGGCGCCGAAAACACCTACACAATCGAGTGTATGATGCATGACGGCCAGGCGCTGCAGTCGGGGACCTCCCATTTCTTTGGAGACGGCTTCGCCCGCGCTTTCAACATCCAGTTCACCGACCGAAACAACACGCTGCAGTACCCGTTTCAGACCTCTTGGGGGCTCTCCACCCGGATCATCGGCGGCATCATCATGACCCACGGCGACGACAATGGGCTGATTCTGCCGCCGCGCATCGCGCCGGTGCAGGTCGCGGTGATCCCCGTGGCAGCCCACAAGCCGGGCGTTCTTGAGGCGGCCCGGGCGCTGCTCGCGCGACTGCACTCGGCGGGGCTGCGCGCCCGGCTGGACGACAGCGACCAGAGCCCCGGCTGGAAGTTTGCCGAACACGAGATGAAGGGCGTGCCGCTGCGCGTCGAATTGGGCCCGCGCGATCTCGCGGAAAACCAGTGTGTGCTGGCACGCCGGGACACCGGCGCGAAACAGGCGGCGCCTCTGGAGGGAACGGACTTGGCCGCGGCGGCCCTGCTGGAGGAGATTCAGGCGCATCTGCTGAGGGCCGCGCGGACAAACCTGCAGGAGCGCACCCATACGGCCGCCTCGCTGGAAGAGATGCGGCACATCGCCCAAACCGAGGGCGGCTTTGTGAAGACCATGTGGTGCGGCAGCGGCGCCTGCGAAGAGAAGGTTCGGGAAGTCACCGGCATGAAATCCCGCTGTATTCCCTTTGTCCAAGAACTCCTTGGCGACACATGCGCCTGCTGCGGCGCCAAGACGGACACCATGATCTATTGGGGTTTCCAATATTAGCCAATTTCGGCTTTTCGAATGTTTGAACATTAAAACACTGGTTTTTTGTACGAGCGCCGCATATTTGGCCACATTTTTTTGAAAAAGTTTCG